>NZ_JBEPAA010000004.1:0-243108 GCF_040298365.1 Kitasatospora sp. NPDC001603 | reverse complement strand
CCGCCGCCCCGGGGCCCCGGGCCGCTGGGGCTCCCCCGCCGCCGGGTGGGGCTCTGGCCCCCCCCCCCGGGGGGGGGAGCCACTGCCATCTGCCGAACCGCTCGGTCGGTGCGCCCGGGTTCGCTCTTCGCCGGGGTTCCGCGCGCCGGTCGTCGGCCTGTCAACCGCCGGGGAAACGGTAGATGACGATCAGTCGGCCGGCCGGCGGCGCGCCTCGGGGGTGGGCCCGTGGGCTGCTGTCCGTGCGAGGTCGGTTCGTTCCCGCGCTGCGCGGGGTCGTTCGATGAGGGTGTCGTGCGCGCCGGGACGCCGTTCGCGCGGGGCGCTCCGGGCGGGTGCCGTCCTGTCGGTGCGGTCCTTCCGGGCGGGCCCGCGGCCGGCCGTCAGCCGTGGCCGATGCGGTAGCCGATCCCGCGGACGGTGATGACCCAGGTGCTGGCGCCGAGCTTCGCGCGAAGGTTGCGCACGTGCGTGTCGATGGTCCGGCTGGAGTCCACCCAGTCGGTGTCCCAGACCCGGGCCATCAGATCCTTGCGTGACATGACGTGGCCCTGGTTCGAGGCCAGGATGTGCAGCAGCTCGAACTCCTTGGCGGTGAGGCTCACCCGCTCGCCGTGCAGGCGGACTTCACGGGTCCTTTCGTCGACGTGGAGCGGGCCGATGGATAATATCCGGACCGGGGCCGGTCTGGGGCGGGCCCGGCGGAGGACGGCTTCGATACGGGCCGTCATCTCCCTGGGGCCGCACGAGCGGACGACGCAGTCATCCGCGCCGGCCTGCAGGGCGAGCACCCGGTCCAGTTCGGTGTCGCGGCCGGTGAGAGTGATAATGGGCTTGTCTCCACTCGCTCGTATCGAACGGCAGACTTCCAGGCCGTCGATGTCGGGAAGATCGAGGTCGAGCAGGATCATGTCCGAGTGCTCGTGTGTTCTCAGCACTTCCGCGCCGGTTCCGGCAAGTCTCGTGCAGTACCCCTGTCGTCGGAGGTCATGAGCCCTTCCTTCGGCGGCGTCGTGGTCGCCGGCGACCACGAGCACCCGGATCGCCTGCGGCTCGGAGGCCTTCTCGGTCCGTCGGTACGGGATCGACACCACGGCCCGGGGCTGACCTGGTAGTTCGGTTCGAGAGGTTGTCGCCAGAGTCATAAAGTCCCCCCTGTACACCAGTTCTACACAGGATGCACCACGGGGAGGCGGCCCCGCTACAAAAATAGTGGCATTCTTTTTTTACGCCTATGGTGCGGGTGTATGAACGCCACATCTGACAGGAGCATGATGATGCAAGAGAGGGCGGCCCGGACGCGACAGAACCTGGTCAGCGCGGCCGCTGGCGAGTTCGACCGCGACGGATACGCGGGGGCGTCCCTGGCGCGGATCGCCAGGTCGGCCGGAATCACCACCGGAGCCCTGACGTTCCACTTCCAGAGCAAGGAGGAGATGGCCGCGGTGGTCAGGACGCAGGGCCACGCCGTGACCCAGGCCGTCGTGGGCCAGGTGACGGCGCGGAGCGAACCCCCGGTCCAGTCGGTCATCTCGCTGACCCTGGCGCTGGCCGATCTGCTGGAGCGGGAGGCCGTGGTGCGCGCCGCGGCCCGGCTCGCCCGGGAGCAACCCGGGGAGCCGGACTGGTCGACGACCTGGGCGCCGGTGATCCACGAGCGCCTGCAGGCGACGCACGAGGCCGAGTTGGGCCCGTACGGGGACCGGAGCACCCTCGCCACCCTGGCCGGGTACCTGGTCACCGGCGCGGAGTCCTGCATCCGGCAGCGGGCCTGCCGGAAGGAACCCCTGGACGGGCAGTCCGTGGAGCACATCAGCCGCATCTGGGAGCTCCTCAGTTGCGGTGACCGGTGCCTGACTTGAGCCCACCGGCGAGAGTCACCCCGCCGGGCCCGACCCCCGGCTCCGCCGGCCCCGTCAGACGGCGCTGCAGCCGCCGTCGACGGGGACGGCACCACCGGTGACGAACGAGGCCTGGTCGCTCAGCAGCCAGGCCGCCGCGCGCGCCACCTCGACGGGTTCGGCGAGCCGGGGCTGGATGGATCTGCCCACCGCGACCTGCTCCAACTGCGGGACCTGGCGCATGGCGTCCTCGATCAGCTCGGTGCGGGTGGTCCCGACGACCAGCGCGTTGACCCGGATCCCGCGCGCCCCGTACTCGGCCGCCGCGGCCCGGCTCAGGCCGAGCACGGCGTGCTTGGCCGCGACGTAGGGGGAGACCGCTCCGGTGGCGAACAGGCTCGCGATGCTGGCGGTGTTGACGATCGACCCGCCCGACTCCTGGCCGAGCATCACCGGCACCTGGTGCTTGAGGCAGTTCCACACGCCGCGTACGTTGACGTCCATGATCCGGTCGTAGACCGCGTCGTCCGTCTCGTGCAGCTGTGAGCCGATCGCCCCCCAGCCGGCGTTGTTGAAGGCGCCGTCCAGGCCGCCGAAGGCCGCCACGGCGGTGGCGACGACCCGTTCGACGTCGGCCGTCGCCGTGACGTCCCCGGGGGCCACCTCGGCCCGGCCGCCCGCGGAGCGGATCTCCTCGGCGAGCCGGTCGAGCAACTCCTTGCGCCGGGCCGTCAGCACCACGGCCGCGCCCTCGGCGGCGAACAGCCGGGCGGCGGCCGCGCCTATCCCGCTGGACGCCCCGGTGATCATGACGGTCCTGCCCTGCAACAGCCCCTGACGGTGCTCCATGTGCTTCGCCCCCCTGCCCGCGGCGCCGACCGGCCCGCGAGCCGGTCTCGGTGTCGTCGAACTCGGATGTCGATCATTGTCCCGGGCCCGCCGGGGGCGGCACCAGTCGGGACGGTCGACCGTCCGGGGAGCGGACCGGCACGGGGCGGTCCCGGCCGTCGGCGCTACTCGGGCCGGCCGCGGCACTCCGAGAGCTCGATCCGCTTGGCGGTGGCGGGAGTTGCTACGGCCGGCAGCAGCAGCTGCCAGAACTCCACGACGCGCTCAGGGAGATCGGCGCGCCTGGTCTCGATGAACGAGTGCATCTGGGCCCCCGTACACGCGTAGACCACCAGGCGGGAGAGCGCCTGGACGTCGGTGCCGGCCCGCAGTTCCCGCCGGCGCTGGGCGACCAGGAGGTCGTCCATGATGATCTCGGCCCACTGGCGGTGGGAGTTCTCGTCCGGGGAGTTGAACTGCTCCTGCTCCCAGACCAGTCGGGCCCCGGCCTGGAGGATGGGGTTGTCGAGCAGCTGGCAGGCCCAGGTGAGGGACACGTCGACGACGCGCTGCAGCCCCTCCGAGGGGCGGGGGGTCACCACCCACTCGGGCTGGCGGAAGACGATCTCCCGGGCCAGCTCGCTCTTGTTGCGGAAGTGGAAGTACACCGCGCCCAGGGTCAGGCCGGCCTCGTCGGCGATCTTCACGACGCTGGTTCCGGAGAAGCCCTGCTCCCCGAAGAGCTTCGCGGCGGCCTGGATCAGGGCGGCCCGCGTCCGCTCGGCCCGCTCCTGTTTCACTGGGCGTCCCACCATACGACTGCACCTCATGTTGCTTGATAAAGAAGAGTATTCTTCATTTTATAGGCTGGGGGGACGATTGCACCGCTCCCGTCCCCCGCCACACTGACTCCGGGGGGAGACGGCTCATCATGGAGTCGCGTCCAACGATCGTTCAGCACACGGCGGCCACCCGCACCCGGCCGACGGTCCCGCCGGAGATACCGGCCCTGGTCGGCAAGTCCGTGGCGGGCGAAGCGCTCGTCACCGACTGGGGCGACGTCTCCGGCGCCACCCAGTGGGTCACCGTCCACTGGCCGCACGACCACCCCTTCTACACCGAGGGCGGCCGCTACAGCCCCCTGCTGTTCACCGAGAGCGCCCGCCAGGCGCTCACCGTGCTGAGCCACGCCGTCCACGGCGTCCCCCTCGGGCACCGCTTCGGCATGGAGCGTATCCGAACGTCCGTCAACTCGGGCGAGCTGCTCACCACTTCCGGCCCGCCCGAGGTCGACCTGCTGATCACGCACACCTCGGTGACCAGGCGGCGGCTCGGCTCCGCCCACCTGGTCTCCCAGGTCGAGGCCCGGCGCGGGGGGCGCCACCTGGGCACCGCCGAACTCCACTACACCAGCCACCCGCCCGCCCTCTACGACCGCCTGCGCGGCCGTTACGCCGACGCGGCCCAGGCGTTCGCCCGGGCGCTCCCGCTCCCCCCGCCGGCCCCCACCGCCGTGGTCGGCCGCCTGCACGAGCGGGACGTCGTCATCTCACCGGCGGGCGCGCCGGACCACTGGCAGCTCCGTACGGACACCGGCCACCGCGTCCTCTTCGACCACCCGCACGACCACGTCCCCGGCATGGTCCTCCTGGAGGCCGCCGTCCAGGCGACCCGGGCCACCCTGCCCCACCCCGCCGTCCCGGTCGCCTTCGACAGCACCTTCCTGCGCTACGTCGAGTTCGACCAGCCCTGCCTCCTGACCACCGCCCCCGCACCCCCCACCCCCGACGGCCACCCCCGCACCCACATCCGAGCCACCCAGTCCGGCACCCCCGTCTTCACCACCACCCTCACCACCGAGCCCCACCCGGCCTGACCCACCGGGCCGGGGCCGGCCGTCCGGTGGTGATGACCCTTTGGGCCGGATGCCTGAAGGGGCTCAGGACCCCCTTGTGACGGTCCGTCGGGTCCTGCCAGGATCTCAGTCCGGTGTTTCCTCCGGTGTACGGCGGGCGAGATACTTCCGGGACGAAGGACAAGGAGGCCGGATGGCACGAGTGAACCTGCGGGCCGCGTTCATGAACGGCCTGGAGTCGACCGTCACAGCACAACAGGTCTTCATCAACCGGGTCGACGAGGTGGCCGCGTTCGGGCGGTCCGTGGACGGGTTTCACCGGATGCTGGACGAGTCCGAGGTCTCGCCGGTCGTCGACCGCGCCCAGGGGCGATGCAACGTCCTGACGTTCTACGGGGTGGGCGGGATAGGGAAGTCCACGCTCTCGCACGAGTTGGAGCGTCGTTTCCTCGCCGACGCGGCCGCCGAAGGCCGCGACGACGTGGTGACCCTGCGCCTCGACGTGTCCGAGGACGGCGCCTGCGACATCGAGAACCTGCTGCTGCGCCTGCGGGCCGGCCTGGGACGGTTGGGAGACCGCTGGCCGGCCTTCGACCTGGCGCTGGCCTCCTACTGGGCCCGTGCCCACCCCGGGGAGGCCCTGCAGGAGTTCCTGGACGCCTCGCCCACGCTTCGACGGGCCGCGCGGAGCATCGGTCTGGGCGACCAGATCGCGGAGAGCGTGCGCCAGGTGGATCCGGCGGGCCTGGGCGGTCTGGCCGGGCTCGCCCATCGGGCGGCGCTGGCCACGTACCGTACGATCCGGGACCGGGTGCGAGAAGGCCGCCTGCTGTCGGACTGCGAGCTCTTCGCCGAACTCGTTGAAGCGGACGCCGACTACGAGACCCTGTCCTACTTCCCCTATCTACTGGCCTGGGACCTGGAGCAGCGGCCCCGACGCGGCCGGTCGGCCGGTCGGCCGAGGGTGTGCGTGTTCCTCGACACCTTCGAGGTGGTCAACGGCCGGACCGACCGCGCACTGGAACGCCTCGTGCAGCGCTGTGTCTACCTGATGCCGAACGTGCTGTTCGTGATCACCGGTCGCAATCGCGTCGACTGGGCCGACGCCGGCGCAGGTAGTGAGCTGGACTTCACCGGACCACAGTGCTGGCCCAATCTGCACTTCAGCAACGACACGATCGAGCCGCGGCAGCACCTCGTCGGCTACCTCTCGGACTCCGACGCGGACAGCTACCTCAGCGAGGCGCTCACCCGGGACGGCCGCCCCGCCATGTCGGCGGCGATCCGGGAGCGGATCATCGCCGGGGGCCAGGGACTCCCGCTGTACCTGGACCTCTCGGTGTCGCACTTCGCCGCGTTGCTGGCGCGCGGAGGGCAGCCGGAGGTCACGGACTTCGGCGGATCGTTCACCGCCGTCGCCACCCGGTCGATCAGGGACCTCCCCCGTGACGAGCGCGACCTGGTCCGTACGGCTGCACTCATCGACCGGGTCGGTGCCGAGCTGCTTCGGGCGGGCCGGCCCGGGGTTCCCGACGGATGCGTGGCACGCTTCCTGCGGCGCCCGTTCCTGACCCACGACGACGCCTACGAGCGGCCGTACGCCTTGCACACGGCGCTGCGCCAGGCCATCGGCGAGGCGGACCGGACGCTGCCGGACGGTTGGTCGGATCGGGACCGCCGCGAGACCGCCATCCGGTTGCTGGCCTGGCTGGGCGAGCGCGCGGGAGCCTCCGGCGGGCGCGTCGCGACTGCGCAGGCTCTCGAATCCGGGCTCAAGCTCGCGGCCGAGCACCGGGTCTTCGACGACTGGATGGTCCGTGCCACGCAACGGCTCGTCGAGGCCGGCCAGTGGACGGAACTCGGAGCCGGGCTCGCCGGCGTTCCGGCGGAACAGCCTGAATACCGGGCGATCCGTGCCGCGATCCAGGGCGTCCGGCTGCGACGCACCGGCAAGGTGGAGGAGGCGATCGCGGTGTTGAGCGACGCCGACGCGTCGGTACGGCCCGGCAGCCTGACGGCGCACCTGGTGCGGGTCCACCTCGCACACGCTCTGCGCAACCACGGCCAGTACACGGAGGCCTCGGCGATCTACCAGGACCTCCTGGGTGGCGAGTTCGACGCGACGGCCCGGTACTGGCTCTGCGACTACGACTACCTCAACGGGCGGTTCGCGACCGCGCTCGCCTCTCTGCACGGGCAGCAGGGTCACGGGCCGGAGGGCGAGGGCGAACGGCTGCGGTTGCTGGGACACGTCTGGCGGGTCAACGCCCGCTTCGACGAGGCGGCCGCCGCCTATCGGGATGCCATCGTCCTGGCACGGTCCGAGGGGTTGGCCGCCGCCGAGGCGAAGGCGCTGGCCAACCTCGCTCAGACGGCGTGCTGGTCCGCGGACACGGTCACCGTCTCCGCAGCGGCAACGCGGGCCCGGGAGCTCCTGGACCTGGTGCCCAACCCCGTGGAACTGGTCAAGATCAGATCTGCCGAGGCGGTCGCCCAGGCGATGGCCGGTGCCACCGGCGAGGCAAGGACCGCGGTCGGAGACACCCGGCAGCTCGCGGACAGGATCGCGTACCGGGGCGGGCACACCCTGGCGGACGTGGCCGAGATCCTTCTCGGAACGCTCGTCGGCGACCATGCCGGCGCCCGCCGTACTCGGGCCGCTCTCGACGAGCGCACCCGTACGTCGGGGGGCAACATCTACTGGGTGCCTATCGTGAGCAGTTGGATCGACGGTCCCGCGAGCGCGGCGGAGAGCGGTCCTGCGGTCGACTGGGTGGACGGGCCGGTGGCCGCGCTCGGTCGCTGGGCCGAGGTGGTGGCCGGATGACGGCCGTGGACGCCGGCCGCCATCCGCACCGGACAAGGGGAGCGCTGCCTCATGACTGACGCCGTACGTGTGGGCCTGGTCGGATTGGGGACGATCGCCGGCACCCATCTCGATGTCCTGGCCGAACGAGCCGAGGTCTCACTCGAGTTCACCGTCGATCCCGGCCCGGCGGAGCGGCCCGTCTTCAAGGGCGGCAGGCCGCCGCACTACGCCGGCCTCGCGGAGGCGCTCGAAGCGCACCAGCCCGACCTCGTCGTGCTGGCCACGCCGACGGAGACCCACGCGGAGCTGGCCCGTCAGGCGCTGGTCCGGTCCACCGCCCGGGTGCTCGTCGAGAAGCCCCTCGTCCACGACCTCGCCTCGCTGGCCCGGCTGAGAACGCTGGAGGAGTCGGTCGATCTGCGGAGCCGACTGTTCACGGCGCACCACTTCGCGTTCTCGCCGGAGGTGGACTGGGCGGCCGGGCTGGTCCACGGGCGTCCCGACTGGGGGCCGGTGACGGAAATCACCTCGGCGTTCTACGACCCGTACGTGCTGAAAGGGGCCGAGGCATTCGCCTCGTACACCTCCAGCTGGACGGACTCCGGGGTGAACCAGCTGAGCATGCTCACCCGGTTCGTCGACCTCGTCGCGCTCAGCTCCGGGCAGCAGACGGACGACGGCGCGAGTGCCTGGTGCACGGCCGAGTACCGGTCGCGGGACCTGCCGGGCACGGCCAGGTTGCGCAGCAGTTGGCTCACGGGATCCAGCAGCAAGGAGAGCAGTCTCACATTCGGGCGTTCAGGCGTGGAGATCTGGATCGATCACACGGCCATGACGGGCTTCGCGGCGCGTGGCGGCGAGCTGATCGCCACCCACGGCCATGACGGGCGGACTCCTCGGAAGGTCGCGCACTACCGACCGCTGTACGAGAGTCTGCTTTCCGGGCGACCCGATCCGGTGCTGGGGTTCGACGCGGCCGTGACGATCACCGGGATCCACCAGGCGGTGCCCGGCGTCGGATAGCGGAGCGGTGCTTGTCCCGACGGGCCTCCGGGCGGGGGAAGTGCTGTTCGGGTGGGTCCGGCTGAGAGGCCAAAATGGCTCAAAGCTAGCATGTGGGCATTCGCCTAGCTCGAAAGATGGACCTGTGACTGTCAACGAAGACGTGTTCACTAACTGGATGAACCGCGAGGAGATCGCGGAGTCGATGATCCCGATCATCGGGAGGCTGCAGCGTGAGCGGGACGTCACCGTTCTGCTGCACAGCCGTTCCCTGGTGAACAAGTCGGTGGTCAGCATTCTGAAGACTCACCGGTTCGCCCGCCAGATAGCCGGGGCGGAGCTCTCGGTCACCGAGACGCTGCCGTTCCTGCACGCGCTCACCGCGCTGGACCTCGGCCCCTCCCAGATCGACATCGGCATGCTCGCCGCGACGTACAAGGCCGATGACCGCGGTCTGTCGGTGGCGGAGTTCACCGCGGAGGCGGTGGCCGGCGCCACGGGTGCCAACAAGCTGGAGCGCCGCGGGTCGCGCGATGTCGTGCTGTACGGGTTCGGCCGGATCGGCCGGCTGCTGGCCCGCCTGCTGATCGAGAAGGCCGGGTCGGGCAACGGCCTGCGGCTGCGTGCCATCGTCGTCCGCAAGGGTGCGGGCGACGACCTGGTGAAGCGCGCCTCGCTGCTGCGGCGCGACTCGATCCACGGCCAGTTCAACGGCACGATCACCGTCGACGAGGCGAACAACAAGATCATCGCCAATGGTCACGAGATCACGGTGATCTACTCCGACGACCCGACCACGGTGAACTACACCGCGTACGGGATCAAGGACGCGATCCTGATCGACAACACCGGCCGGTGGCGGGACCGCGAGGGGCTCTCGAAGCACCTGCGCCCCGGGATCGAGAAGGTCGTCCTGACCGCGCCGGGCAAGGGCGACGTCCCGAACATCGTGCACGGCGTGAACCACGACATGATCAAGCCGGATGAGCAGATCCTGTCCTGCGCCTCCTGCACCACCAACGCGATCGTCCCGCCGCTGAAGGCGATGGCGGACGAGTACGGCGTGCTGCGCGGCCACGTGGAGACCGTCCACTCGTTCACCAACGACCAGAACCTGCTGGACAACTACCACAGCTCGGACCGCCGCGGCCGTTCGGCACCGCTGAACATGGTGATCACCGAGACCGGTGCCGCCTCCGCCGTCGCGAAGGCGCTGCCGGACCTCGACGCGAAGATCACCGGCAGCTCGATCCGGGTGCCGGTGCCGGACGTCTCGATCGCGATCCTCAGCCTGCGGCTCGGTCGCGAGACCACCCGCGAGGAGGTCCTCGACTACCTCCGGGAGGTGTCGCTGACCTCGCCGCTGAAGCGCCAGATCGACTTCGTCACCGCTCCCGACGCGGTGTCCAGCGACTTCATCGGCTCGCGCCACGCCTCGATCGTGGACGCCGGCCCCACCATGGTGGACGGGGACAACGCGATCCTCTACCTGTGGTACGACAACGAGTTCGGCTACTCCTGCCAGGTGATCCGGGTCGTCCAGTACGTCTCCGGCGTGGAGTACCCGACCTTCCCGGCCCCGGCGCTCTGATTCCGGGCCCCGGCGCTCCGGTCCGCTCCGGCTCGCTGATACCGGACGCGGCCCGCGCCCGGGTGCGGCCGTGACGACGGGGGCCCGCTCCACCACCGGTGGAGCGGGCCCCCGTCGCGGTCCCGGGACCCGGGCGCGGGTCAGGCGCGGCCGGCCGCCTTCTGGGTGCGGCGGGCCAGGGAGTCGACGACCACGGCGGCCAGCAGCACCGCACCGGTGATCATGAACTGGATGGCGTTGCTCAGGCCCTCGATGTTCATGCCGGACTGGATCGAGCCGATCACCAGGGCACCGAGCAGGGCCGACCAGGTCTTGCCGCGGCCGCCGAAGAGGCTGGTGCCGCCGATGACGGCCGCCGCGATGGCGTTCATCAGCAGGTTGCCGCCGCCGGAGGTCTGGCTGGCGGACTGGATCTGGGCGGCCAGGAAGAGACCGCCGATGCCCGCCATGGTGGAGCAGATGATGAAGACGCTGATCCGGATCCACGAGATGTTGATACCGGCGCGGCGCGCGCCCTCGATGTTGCCGCCGAGCGCGAAGATCTGCCGTCCGTAGGTGGTGCGGCGCAGGACGAAGTCCAGCACCACGATGAAGATCAGGAAGATCAGCAGGGCCAGCGGCAGCCCCTTGTACTGGTTCAGGGTGTACGCGGCGAGGAACGAGACGACGGCCAGGGCCACCGTGCGCAGGACCAGGTCGGCCATCGGCCGGTAGGGCACGCCGGCTGCCCGGCGCCGTCTCGCGTCGGCCAGCGAGGCGCCGACGAACAGCAGGACGCCGATCGCGGCGGCGCCGTAGGCGGCGAGCTGCTGGCTGTAGATGGTGCTGTAGAGGCGGGAGACGATGTCCTTGCCGGAGAGGTTGACGGTGCCGCTGGCGCCGAGGATCTGCAGCATCGCGCCGTTCCAGCCGAGGTTGCCCGCGAGGGTGACGACGAAGGCCGGCACGCCGACCTTGGCGAAGAACACGCCCTGGATCAGGCCGACGACCGCGCCGCCGAGGATGGCGGAGAGCAGCGCCACCCACTGGTTGACGCCGTGGGTGACGTTGAGGACGGCGAAGATCGCCGCGCACAGGCCGCTGACCGAGCCCACCGACAGGTCGATCTCGCCGAGCAGCAGCACGAAGACCACACCGATGGCGATCATGCCGGTGCCGACGATCTGCTGCGACAGGTTGGAGAGGTTCTGGGCGGAGAGGAAGGTGCTGTCCAGGCTGCCGAAGACGGCCCAGATCACGATCAGTGCCAGGACGACCGGCAGCGAGCCGAGTTCGCCGCTGCTCACCCGCCGGCGGAACTCCCCGAGGTAGCCCTTGATGCCCTCCTGGCGCACGATCAGCCGCGGGTCCACGACCGGGGTCGCCGAGGGTGCCACGGGTACCGGCGCGTTGACGCCGCCCTTGGGCATGCTGTCCTCGGGCAGGTGGTGGCGGCGGCCGTCGTCGCCGCCCGGGATGTGGTCGCTCATGGGGTGCCCTCCGTGCCGCGGGCCTGTCGGCGGGTCACCGCGTTGTCCGTGGCCCCGGTGATGGCCGAGATGATCTGTTCCTGGTTGGTGGAGCGCCGGTCGAAGACGCCGTTGTTGCGACCGAGGCGCAGGACCGCCACGGTGTCCGCGACCGCCATCACGTCCGCCATGTTGTGGCTGATCAGGATCACGCCGAGGCCCCGCTCGCGGAGGCGCTCGACGAGGTCGAGGACCTGGGCGGTCTGCTCGACGCCGAGGGCGGCGGTCGGCTCGTCCAGCATCACGACCTTGGGCGAGCCGATCAGCGCGCGGGCGATCGCGACCACCTGGCGCTGGCCGCCGGAGAGTGAGGCGATCGGGATCCGCACGCTGGGGATGCGGATGGACAGCGTGTCCAGCAGCTCGCGCGAGCGCTTCTCCATCTCGACCTCGTCGAGGACGGTGAAGCGCTTGATCTCGCGGCCCAGGAAGAGGTTCCCGACGACGTCGAGGTTGTCGCAGAGCGCGAGGTCCTGGTAGACGGTCGCCACGCCCAGGTGCTGGGCGTCCTGGGGGCGGTGGATGGAGACCGGTCGGCCCTGCCACTCGATGACGCCCTCGTCCGGCTGGTGCACCCCGGCGATCGCCTTGACCAGGGTGGACTTGCCGGCGCCGTTGTCCCCGACCAGCGCCAGTACCTCGCCGGTGTGCACCTCCAGCTCGATGTCGGTGAGCGCCTGTACGGCGCCGAACCGTTTGGAGACCCCGCGCAGGGCCAGTACGGTCTCACCTGCCACAGTGACCAACTCCCTTGCCCCGCCTCCGGGGGGAGGCGGGGCGTCTTCGGCTTCGGGTGCTTCTTCGGAATGCTGCCGGTTCGGTGCCGCCGATGCGGTGCTGCTGGCCCGGCGCCGCTACGAGAGGCCGACCTCGGCGCAGGCGGCGGCGTAGTCGGGCGTGCAGATCTGCGCGACGGTGTAGAGGCCGTCGGCGACCACGGTGGTCTTGATGTTGTCCTTGGTCAGCACCACCGGGGTGATCAGGTCGGCCGGGACCTTGTTGCCGCTGCCGTTGGTCACCGTAGTCGGCACCAGGTCGGGCGCCGGGCTCGAACCCTGGGCGTAGGCCACCGCCATCCGCGCGGCCGCGTCGGTCTCCGGCTTGAACGGCTTGTAGATCGACATGGTCTGGGTGTTGACCAGGATCCGCTGCACCGCGTCCAGCTGGGCGTCCTGGCCGGTCAGCGGCACGCTGAGGTTCGCCGCCTTCAGTGCGGTCGCGATACCGGCGGCCATGCCGTCGTTGGCCGAGTAGACGCCGACGACGTTGGGCGCGCCGATCGCGGTGATCGCGGCGGCGGCCTCCTGGTTGGCGTTGTTCGGGTCCCAGTTCGGCGTGTCGTACTCCTTGCCGATCTTGAGCTTCCCGTCGATCGCGCTGTGCGCGCCGGCCTTGAAGTCGGCCGCGTTGGGGTCGGTCGGCGAGCCGTTGATCATGATGATCGACCCGGCGTTCGCCTTGTCGCCGACGGCCGCCACCAGGGCCTGGCCCTGCAGCTCGCCGACCTTCTTGTTGTCGAAGGACACGTACGCGTCGACCGGACCCTGCGCCAGGCGGTCGTACGCGACGACCTTCACGCCCGCGTCGTGCGCCTTCTGGACGGAGGACTGGATCGACTTGGAGTCCACCGCGTCCAGGATCAGCACCTGGTCGCCCTTGGTCAGCGCGGTGTCCACCTGGGTCTGCTGGGTGGTCGCGTTCTCGTTGGCGTTGTAGTAGTCGATCTGCGCGTTCGGCGCGAGTTCCTTGATCTTCTGCTCGATCAGCGGGCGGTCGAACTGCTCGTACCGGGTCGTCTTGGTCTCCGGCAGCAGTAGCCCGATCTTGATCGCTCCTCCTGCGGTGCCGCTCGCGCTGCCCGAGGACGTGGTGCCGGTCGACTGCTTGGCGCTGCCGCACGACGCCAGGCCCATGCCGACGGTTACCACTGCGGTCACCGCGACGATGCGGCGAAGCCCGATGTACATGAGGATGCCTCTCCGGTTGAGTCCACCCCCGCCTCCGAGTCTGGGAACACCGGGGCGCCGGCACGATCCGGACTGCGCCGAACGAGTGCGACGCACCGCCGATCGGGGGAGGGGGCGGCCGCCCGGCCCGGGGGAGCGAGGGGTCGGGAGGGGGAGGAGTGGCGCCCGAGGTGACGGGCGGGTGGCCGGCGGTGGGCGATCAGGGGTCGCGACGGGGTCGGCGCGCAGTCGCGCAGGCGTCGGGGCGGGGGAGCGGCGAGGGCCCGGAGGCGTCCTGGCGGGGAGCGGACGGCTGCGTCCGACGGGCCCCCGGTGCGGGCGGGGCGCTGCCGTCACCGCTGTGACCTGCCGCTTTCCTGCGCATCCGGCCGGGGTGGCCGGGCGATCGCGGCCCGGGGCGGGCGCCGCCGGCGGGCGTCCCAGCTCTCGGACGGCTGCCCGAATGGTCTATACCAATGAGGTACTGTGACCGCGGAGCTGTCAGAAACGCGGCTGTGGGGGCCTCATGACTGTCCAACACCTTCCTCAACCTCCTTCCGATCAGGAGCTGTACTGGTATTTCGGACCACAACGCCGCTGGGTGCTGGTGCTGACCTCGCTGGCCTTCGTCTTCACCGCGGCGACCATGTTCACCTTCTCGCTGCGGACCCCGGCCCTCTGGGGCTTCCTCGCCGTCCTCGCGCTCAACGTCGTCGCGCTCGGGCTCTCCTCGGTCAACAGCCTCCGCCAGCGGCGGCTGACCAGGCAGTCGCACGAAGTCCTGGTGCACGCCTGGAACCCCGGTGAGCTGCCGACCGTCGACCTCTACCTGCCGACCTGCGGCGAACCGCTCGACGTCCTGGAGAACGCCTACCGCGCGGTGCGGCGGCTCGACTGGCCGGGTGCGCTGACCGTCTGGGTGCTCGACGACGCCGACCGCGCCGAGGTCGCCGACCTGGCGGCCGCGCACGGCTACGAGTACGTCGTGCGGCCCGACCGCGGGCACCTCAAGAAGGCCGGCAACCTCAACCACGCGCTCACCCTGAGCCGCGCCGAGTACATCGCCATCCTGGACGCCGACTTCGCGCCCAGGCCGGACTTCCTGCGCCACCTCGTGCCGTACTTCGCGGACGCACGGATCGGCATCGTGCAGAGCCCGCAGTGCTTCGACACCGACGAGACGATGGACTGGATCCAGCGTGCCGCCGGCTCGGCGCAGGAGTGGTTCTTCCGCTGGATCCAGCCCTCCCGGGACGCCAGCGACGCGGCGATCTGCTGCGGCAGCAACGCGGTCTACCGGCGCACGGCGATCGACGCGGCCGGCGGCTTCGCCCGGCTCGACCACAGCGAGGACCTCTTCACCGGCCTCGGCCTGTACGAGCAGGGGTACCGGACGCTGTACGTCCCGGTGCTGGTCGCCAAGGGCACCTCGCCCGACAACCTCGCCTCCTACGTCAACCAGCAGTACCGCTGGGCGATGGGCAACCTGCACCTGCTCGGCTCGCCCGTGCTCAAGCGGATCCGGGCGCCCTGGCGGATGCGGCTCTGCTTCTACGAGGGCGTCGTCGGCTACCTGGCCGCCGCCGTGAACCTCTTCGTGGCACCGCTGCCGCCGCTGGTGATGATGTTCTGGTACCCGGACCAGATCCGGCCCTGGCACGTCCTGCCGCTGCTCGCGCCGCTCTGGCTCTGGCACGTCCTGCTGCCCCGGATCAGCCGGACCCGCTGGCGGATCGAGGTGATCCGCTCCAACGTGCTGATGAGCGTGGCCGCCGGCGCCGCCTTCTGGCACACCCTGCGCGGCCGCAGCGCGGCCTGGGTGCCCACCGGCGCCGGCCGGGCGAAGCCGGGCGGCCTGGCCCGCCAGGTGGTCCTGGTCTCGCTCGGGTGGCTCTGCGCCTCCGTCGGCGCTGCCGCCGCGGGCCTCTCGCTCGCGGTCGCCCGCAACGGCTGGGAGCCCAACTGGGGCCTCGGCCTCTACCTGGCCGTGCAGTGCCAGATCGGCCTCCCGCTGATCCGCGACCTGGTCGGCGAGCTGCGTCCGGCCGGCGGGCAGCGCGCGGCCGGCCCGGACCGCCCCGGCGCCCCGCGCCGGCTGCTGTCCCGGCGCGCGGCCCGGACGGGCATGCTGCCGCGGCGCTGGCCCGAAGCGCTGGCCGCCACCGCCACCCTCGTGCTCACCGCCCTGCTCGCCTCCGGCTGGGTACGCCCGATGCTGCCCTGGCTGGGTTGAAAGGTCGTCACACCGATATCCCCGACCACACCGATGTCACCGACCCCGACCACACCGACCACACCGACCACACCGATGTCACCGACCCCGACCGCACCGACCACCTCAATGTCACCGGACACACCTGTGCCACCGACCGCGGACCCGGAGCTCCTGCCGGGTACCTACACCATCCCCGGCCCGCCGCGCGGCGGCTCCGGCTCCCGGGGCTCCGGCGCGCGGGCGTCCGGCAGCCCGGGGGCGGCGCCCCGCCCGGCCGGCTTCCGCCCCGACATCGAGGGCCTGCGCGCGGTGGCGGTCCTCGCGGTGCTCGCCTTCCACGCCTCCGTACCCGGCCTGGCCGGCGGGTTCGTCGGCGTCGACGTCTTCCTCGTCGTCTCCGGCTACCTGATCACCGGACTGCTGGTGCGCGAGGCCGTCACCACCGGCCGGGTCCGGCTGGGGGAGTTCTTCTCCCGCCGGGCGCGCCGGCTGCTGCCCTCGGCCGCCGTGGTGCTCGGCGCGGTCGCGCTGGCGGGCGCCTGGCTGACCGTCCCGCTGCGCCGTGCCGACCTGGAGCACGACGTGCTGGCCGCGGCGCTCTCCGTCGCCAACTGGCGCTTCGTCTCCCAGCAGACCGACTACCTCGCGGCCGGGCGCGACCAGAGCCCGCTGCTGCACTTCTGGTCGCTCGCGGTGGAGGAGCAGTTCTACCTGTTCTGGGCGCCACTGGTCGCGCTGATCGTGTTCCTGGCGGCCCGGGCGGTCCGCCGCGGCCGGGCCGTCCGCACGGTGGCGGCCGCGGTCGCGGGGGCGCTGACGCTGGGCTCCTTCGCGCTCTCGCTGCACTGGACGCAGAGCTCGGTCTCGCTCGCCTACCTCGGCACGCCCTCGCGGGTCTGGCAGTTCGGGGTCGGGGCGCTGCTCGCCCTGCTCCCCTGGCACCGGCTGCGCGGACCGCGCCCGCTGCGGCTGCTCACCGGCTGGGCCGGCCTGCTGGCCATCGGCTGGTGCGTCCTCGCCTACGACGCCGGCACCCCCTACCCGGGGTACGCCGCACTGGTCCCGACCCTCGCCACCGCCGCGATCATCCTGGCCGGGACGCCGGACCGGCGGGACGGCGGCGCCGCCGTCGCCACCGGGTACGGCGCGGACCGGCTGCTCGGCCTGCGGGCCCCGCGCGCGATCGGCCGGCTCTCCTACAACCTGTACCTGTGGCACTGGCCGGTCCTGGTGCTCACCGAGGCCCGGTTCGGGACGCTCGGCTGGCCGGTCAAGGTGGCGCTGAGCGCGGCGGCCGCGCTGCCCGCCATGGCGGTGCTGCGCTGGATCGAACAGCCGCTGCGCCGCAACCGCACCGTGGCCGAACTCCCCAGGCGCGGGCTCTCGTTGGGGCTCACCGCAGTGATCGTCCCGGTGGTGCTGGCGCTGGTCGTCGGCACCGGCACGCTGCGGCTGCTCGGACCGGCCGGGCCGGTGGACCTGCTCGGCCTGCCGCCGGGCTCGCCCGACGGCACCTCCCTGCTGGTGCGCACCGCCACCCCGCCGAAGACCGCGGCGGTCGTCCCGGCCGCCGCGCAGGCGCGCAAGGACTTCCCGCCGGACGGCGAGTGCGAGGTGGCGCCGAGCGCCGTCACCAGCCCCGCCTGCCTGTTCGGCGACACCAGCGGTGCGGACCGGATCGTCCTGCTCGGCGACTCGCACGCCGGCCAGTGGTTCTCCTCGCTGCTCGCCATCGCGGCGGCGCGCCACTGGGCCCTGGAGGAACTGGTCAAGCAGGGCTGCCCGCTGCCCGAACTCGACGTGGTCAACCCGCAGTTGGGGCGGGCGTACTGGGAGTGCGACAGCTGGCGGACGGCCAGCCTGGAGCGGTTGCGCAGCGGGCCGAAGCCCAAGCTGATCGTGGTCTCCGCGCTCAACCGCTACACCGACGACCGACGGCTGCTGCTCGACGGCTGGGAGCGGACGCTGGCGCCGCTGCGCGCGCTCGGGGTGCCGATCGTCTACATCCAGGACACCCCGATCCCCGGGACGGACGTTCCGGCCTGCGTCTCCGGGCACACCGAGGACCCGGCCGCCTGCGAGTTCCCGCGCGCCCGTGCGCAGTGGCCCGACCCGCTCGCCGAGGAGATCGCGGCCGGCCGGGTGCCGGGCGTCCGGTCGGTCGAGCTGAACTCCGTCCTCTGCCCGGGTGCGGGGCGCAGCTGCCCCGCCGTCCTGGAGCGCATCCTGCTCTACCGGGACGACGCGCACCTGACCAACGTCGCGGCCGTCGTCCTGACGCCCCGGCTCGAACGGCTGCTGACCGAGGCCGGGCTGGTGCCCGCCGCCGGCGCTGCCGGGGGTGTCGCCCCCGGACCGGGGAAGCCCGGCGCCGACGGCTGGACACCGGTGCTGCGGGACGACTTCGAGGGCCCGGCGGGCAGCCGCCCCTCCGCCGAGCACTGGCAGTACGACCTGGGGACCTGCTACCCGGGCTGCCCGGCTCCGCAGTGGGGCACCGGGGAGATCGAGACGATGACCGACTCGACCGCCAACGTCCGTCTCGACGGCCGGGGCGCGCTGGAGATCGTCCCCACCCTGGAGAACGGCCGGTGGAGCTCGGGCCGGATCGAGTCCCGCCGCTCCGACCTCGCCCCGCCGCCCGGCGGAGTGCTGCGGATCGAGGCCTCGATCGCGCTGCCCGACGTCACCGGACCGGCCGCCGCCGGGTACTGGCCGGCCTTCTGGACGCTCGGCGGTGAGCTGCGCGACGGCTTCACCGGCTGGCCCGCGATCGGTGAGCTCGATGTGATGGAGCAGGTCAACGGCCGCGGCTCGATCTTCGGCACGATGCACTGCGGCACCCTGGAGGGTGGCCCCTGCCAGGAGCCGAAGGGCCTCGGCTCGGGCGACCAGCCGTGCCCGGACTGCCGCACGGGCTTCCACGGCTACGCGGTGGAGGTCGACCTCACGCCCGGGGCCGAGCAGGTCCGCTGGTACCTCGACGGGCGCGAGCACCACCGGGTCACGGCCGCGGGGATGGACCGCGCGACCTGGGACCGGGCCGTCGGCCACGGGCTCTTCCTGATCCTGAACGTCGCGGTCGGCGGCAACCTGCCCGCCGCGCTCGGCGGCGTGCCCGGCCCGGCCACCGAGCCCGGGCACCCGATGCGGGTGGACTACGTCGCCGTCTCGACCCGGGGAGGCGCCCGCCCCTGATCCGGACCGGCCGAGGGCCGTCCCCGCCCCGCCGGCGAGGACGGCCCCCGGCGCGTTCCGGGCCCCGGCACGGTCGGCCGGCGGGGCGGTTCGGGCGACCGGCGGCGGTGGCCGCCGCGCGGAGGTGGCAGTCTGGGTACAGGTGGCAGCCGGGTCCGACCCCGCACCGACCGCTTCTCCGGGAGGACGGCCATGACATACGCGCACGCCAGGCCCGCGCGGAGCCTCGACGAGGTCGTCGGGCGGATGCGGGCGGTGGAGGCCCGGCTGGACCCGCGGGACGGTGTGGCCTGCTTCAACCGGATGTACCTGAGGGTCGCCGAACTGATCGGCGGCCACCTGGCCGCGGGCTCCTTCCAGGACGGGGCGTTCACCGAGGACCTGGAGGTGGTCCTCGCCGGTGCCTACCTCGACGCGGTCGAGGACGCCGAAGCGGGCCGCCCGGTCAACGAGGCCTGGCAGCCGCTGTTCGAGGCCCGGGGAGACCGGTCGGTCCGGCCGATCCAGTTCGCCTTCGCGGGGATGAGCGCGCACCTCAGCCACGACCTCCCGCTGGCCCTGGTGGAGACCTGCATCGAGCGCCGCACCACGCCGGACACCCCGCCCGTGCACGCCGACCACCTCCGGGCCGCCGCACTGCTGGGGCAGGCCGAGGCCGAGGCCCGGGCCTCCTTCGAGGCGCGGCTCGGCACGCCGGACGCCCAGGCCGCCGAGTCCCTGCGGCACCTCGTCGCCAGCTTCTCCGTCGCCCGCGCGCTGGACGCCGCCTGGGCCACCACCCAGACGCTCTGGCACGAGCGCAACCTGCGCCCCTTCCACGACGCCACGCTGGCCGCCGTCACCGGTGGCGCGATACTGGCCGCCCGGCTGCTGGTCACCCCGGTCCTGCCGCCGGCCGGCCCGCCCACCGACGAGGTCTGACACCGCCGCCGCTCCCGCGCCGGGCCGAGTCGAGCTCAGTGCCCGAGGGCGGCTTTGGCGGCCACGATGATCAGGCCCAGGACGAGGTTGACGAACCCCTCCAGCGCCGCCTGCCGCCGGCTCGCCCCGGCCCGGACGGCTCCCACGAACGCCCACCCGACCTGCTGGGCGACGGCGACGCCCAGCGCCAGCCAGGCCGTCCCGGGGAGGCCCAGCCCGAGCAGCGGGCTGATCAGCACCGCCACCGCGGGGGCCACCGCCGCCTCCACGATGGGCCGCTCGTGGCGGGCGATCCGGCGGGCCTGCCGCCAGGTGAGCCGCTGTCCGACCTGGCGCTCACCGGCGAGCCGGGCGTACACATGGGCGCCCCAGAACACCAGGCCGGTGACGATCAGCAGGACGCCTAGCTGGAAGCGCGGGTAGTCGCCGACGGCACCCGCGGTCGCCACCACCGAGGCGGCGAGCATGGAGCCGTAGACCGCTCCGGCGTAGTCCGTGCGCTCGGCCGCCGGACGGTCGCTGCGGTGCCCGCCCTCGGGCCGGCTGACTGGGCTGCTCATCCTTCGCACCCTACGAGGGGGCGGGCGGCCCGGCCCGGCGGCTACGCCGTACGGGCGCCGGCGTCTCCGGTACCGGCCCCCGGGGGCCCGGAGTGGCGGGCGGCGGCAGGCGTGGCACGCTGGAGATCGCCGACGGCGTGCTGCCCGCGGCGCCCCGCTGAGCGGGCCGGGCCCGTTCCCGGACCGGCGTCCGCCCGGCGTCCGCGCGGGCGGCCCAGTCCGACGGGCGGCGGCCCGGCAGTGCGGCTGGACTGGTGGGCGAACGCCTCCTCCGGAAAGGGCCCGCCGATGTCCACCTCGCCCCGCGGCTACGACGACCTGCGCGCGCTGGTCCTCAACTGCACCCTCAAGCGCTCGCCCGAGCGCAGCCACACCCAGGGCCTGATCGACCTCAGCACCGGCATCATGCAGCGCCAGGGCGTCCAGGTCGACGTGATCCGGGCGGTCGACCACGACATCGCCACCGGCGTCTGGCCGGACATGACCGAGCACGGCTGGGAGACCGACGACTGGCCGGTGCTCTACAGCCAGGTGATGGCCGCCGACATCCCCGTCCTGGCCGGTCCGGTCTGGCTGGGTGACAACTCCTCGGTGATGAAGCAGGTGATCGAGCGGCTCTACGCCTGCTCGTCGATCCTCAACTCCGAGGGCCAGTACGCCTACTACGGCCGGGTGGGCGGCTGTCTGATCACCGGGAACGAGGACGGCGCGAAGCACTGCGCGATGAACGTCCTCTACAGCCTGCAGCACCTGGGGTACGTGATCCCGCCGCAGGCCGACGCCGGCTGGGTGGGGGAGGCGGGGCCGGGGCCGTCCTACCTCGACCCGGGGTCGGGCGGGCCGGAGAACGACTTCACCAACCGCAACGCCACCTTCATGACCTGGAACCTGCTCCACCTCGCCCGGATGCTCAAGGACGCCGGCGGCGTCCCCGCCCACGGCAACCAACGCTCCGAGTGGGACGCCGGCTGCCGCTTCGACTTCGAGAACCCCGAGCACCGCTGAACCCAGCAAGCCTTCCACGGCCCGTCGGGCACGGCGGAACGATCACGGAGCGTGAGCGTCCAGGATCGAGAATGCGGACGGTAGGAATCCAAGGAGCAAGACGGCGGATACGGCCTGGCGGAAAAATGCCGGTGCGGTGTTAGAAATGAGCATGGTCGAACACGCCGACCGATCGCGGATCGTATTCAGAAAGCCACTGATCGCGAGAAACCGACGGAGCGTAGCCGCTCAGGTCTTCGCTCTGGAACTCGTGGTCGTGGTGCTCCTCGTGCTCGGGGCGATCCTGGCGCAGGTCCTCGAGTCACGGCGGAGCAGCGATTCCGAGGCGAAGAACAGGTCGGTCGCGGTCGCGGAAACCTTCGCGCATTCCCCTGGTTTGCTCGCCGCGCTCAAGTCGCCCAATCCGTCAGCGATTCTCCAGCCGATCACCGAGGCAACCCGCGAGGTGTCCGGCGTCGACTTCATCGTCGTCATGAACGACCAGGGAATCCGCTACACACACCCGATGCCGGACCGGATCGGCCAGCGGTTCGTCGGCACCATCGGCCCCTCCCTGGCCGGCCAGATCTATACCGAGAGTGTGCACGGTCCGCTCGGCCACGAGGTCCAGGCGATCGTGCCGGTCACCGCTCCGGACGGATCGGTCGCAGGGCTGGTGTCGGCCGGGCTCAAGGTCCAGAACGTCACCGCCGCCGACGACCGGCAACTGCCGCTGATCCTCGGCACCGGGGCAGCCGCCGTCATGGTCGCCACTGCCGGTACCGCGCTGATCGCCCGCCGGGTGAGGCGCCAGACCCGCGGCATGGACCCGGGCGAGCTGGCCCGGATGTACGAGCACCACGACGCCGTCCTGCACGCGGTCCGGGAGGGCGTGGTCATCGTCGGACACGGCGGGCAGCTGCTGCTGGCCAACGACGAGGCGCGCGAACTGCTGGGCCTGCCCGACCACGTCGAGGGTCGGCACCTGGGCGACATCGAAGGCCTCACCCCGGAGACTGCCGACTTGCTGTTGTCGGGCCGGGCGGTTACCGACGAACTGCTCCGCGTCGGGGGCCGGCTCGTCGTGGTCAACCAGCGGCCGACCGACCCGCACAGCCTCGCCATGGGGACGGTCGCGACCATCCGGGACTCCACGGAGCTGCTCGCCCTCTCCGGCAAGGCCGAGATGGCCGGCCGGCGTCTGGCCCTGCTGTACGAGGCCGGCGTCGGCATCGGGACCACGCTCGACGTCGAGCGCACCGCCGAGGAGCTGGCCCGGGTCGCGGTGCCCGGCTTCGCGGACTTCGTCACCGTGGACCTCGCGGACCCGGTGCTGCAGGGCGACGAGCCCACCGGTGGCGCCGTCAACCTGCGCCGGACCGCCGTCCACGGCATCCGCGACGACCACCCGTTCTACCCGTGCGGCCGGCTGACCGCCTTCATCCCGTCCTCCCCGATGGCCCGCGGCTTCGACAGCGGCCGCTCGCAGGTCGTCCCCGATCTGGCGGTCGCGCACGGCTGGCAGGCCCAGGACCCGGAGTGGACCGGGCACATCCTGGACTACGGCGTGCACACGCTGATCACCACCCCGTTGAAGGCCCGCGGCATCATCCTGGGCGTCGTCAACTTCTGGCGGTCGCGGAAGCCCGAGCCGTTCGACGACGACGACCGCTCATTGGCCGAGGAACTGGTCGCGCGGGCCGCCGTCAGCATCGACAACGCCCGCCGTTACACGCGCGAGCACGCCATGGCCGTGACCCTGCAGCGCAGTTTGCTGCCGCGCGTCCTGCCCGGCCAGAGCGCGCTGGAGGTCGCCCACCGTTACCTGCCCGCGCAGTCCGGCGTGAGCGGCGACTGGTTCGACGTGATCCCGCTGCCCGGCAGCCGGGTGGCCATGGTGGTGGGCGACGTGGTCGGCCACGGGCTGCACGCCGCCGCCACCATGGGCCGGCTACGCACCGCCGTGCACAACTTCTCCGCCCTCGACCTGGCGCCCGACGAGTTGCTCGGCCACCTCGACGAGCTGGTCAACCGGATTGACCAGGAGGAGGCCGACGCCGGCACCGGCACCGGCGTCACCGGTGCCACCTGCCTGTACGCGATCTACGACCCGACTTCCCGGCTCTGCACCATCGCGACCGCTGGCCATCTGCCGCCTGCGCTGGTCGATCCCGCCGGCGAGGTCGTCTTCCCGGACCTGCCGACCGGACCGCCGCTCGGCGCGGGCGGGATGCCCTACGAGACCGCCCAGGTGCGGCTGGCCGAGGGCACCCAGATCGTGCTGTACACCGACGGCCTGATCGAGGAGCGCACCCGGGACCTCGACGTCGGCATGGACCTGCTGCGCCTGGCGCTGTCGCAGCGCGACCGGGGGCCGGAGGAGAACTGCCGGGCGGTGCTGGAAGCGCTGCTACCGGAGCACCCGCAGGACGACGTGGCACTGCTGATCGCCAGGACCGGGGTGCTCGGCCCGGAGCGGGTCGTCGAGCGCGACGTGCTGTCCGATCCGGCCGCCGTTGCCGACATCCGGGAATGGAGCACGGCGACGCTGGAGGAATGGGGCCTGGGCGAGCTGTCCTTCGCCACCGAGCTCGCCCTGAGCGAGCTGGTCACCAACGCCATCCGCTACGGCTCGGAGCCGGTGCGGGTCCGACTGTTGCGCGACCGCAGCCTGATCCTGGAGGTCTCCGACGGGAGCAACACCTCTCCGCGCCTGACGTACGCGGCGAGCACCGACGAGGGCGGCCGGGGCCTGTTCCTGGTGGCCCAGCTCACCGAGCGCTGGGGTACCCGCTACACGCCTCACGGCAAGATCATCTGGGCCGAACAGGCCTTCCCCGCCTCCGTCCATGCCGTGACCCCGCAACGCCCCGACGAGACCCAGCACGTCGTCTCCAGAGCTTGACGGCCTGGCGGTCACACCCCGGTGAACCGGGATTATGGCGTCGCCGGTGCGGGACCCCCGGCCGCCTCCCGCGTGCGGTCACCCGCGTGGACGGTACGTCACACCGCCGCGGGTCCGGCCGCCGATCGTCGCTCCGGTTCTTGCTGACGAAGAGTCAGCAAGTTCGGTGCAGTGTCTTGACGGTGCACGGACACCGCTCTACAACGTAGTCAGCTCCCCGAATCCCCCACCGACGGGGGGCCACGAAAGTTCACCTTCTCGATTCCCCCTCACCGAGGAAGAGGCTTTCCCATGCGCCTTCACCGTCCTGTCCCGCTGGTCGCCGCCGCCCTCGCCGCCACCGCGGCGTTCGCGCTGGGGGCCGTCCCCGCGTCGGCGGCGCCCGGCTCCGTCACCGCCACCGCGGTGCTGACCGCCGGCGGCGGCGCCGTCGCGGCGGGCGACACGCTCGCCGCGCCGCTCGCCGCGAACACCCGCGCCACCTTCTACTCGACCGCGACCAGTACGACCGGGGTCACCTGCGCCACCTCCCAGCTCGCCGCCAGGGTGCTGAGCAACCCGGCGGCCCCCGGTACGGCCACGGAGTCCCTCACCGGGCTGACCTTCGGCTCGTGCACCAGCAACGTCACCGGGGTCACCTCGGTCCGGAGCCTGACCGTCGGCAACTTCCCGCACGTCATCGCCGTCGACGACGGCCCGGGGCTGCCGATCACCCTCACCCCGGGGACCGCCGGGCCGATCCAAGCCACCGCCGTGCTCAACAGCTGGTTCGGCACCCTCACCTGCAGCTACCAGCTCAGCGGTGCGTTCACCGGCGCCGCGGACAACGCCGGCCACAGCATGGTGTTCCGCACCGAGCACTTCGCCAAGAGCGGCGGCTCCTCGCTCTGCCCGGCCGACGGCTACTTCTCGGCCACCTACGGCCCGGTCACCGACACCAGCCAGGCCGGCAGCCCGGCGGTCGTCGTCAACTGATCCGGCGCGAAGCGAGCGGCCCCGCGGGCGTGCCCGCGGGGCCGCTGCCCTGCCGGTCGGCGTCGTGGCTGGTGGGCGGGGGTGAAGCCGGCCTGACGGGAGGTCAGGGGCGTTCCCCCGACCGCTGTCCGCTGGTCGGGAGGGGATTGACACTGGCGGGTAACAACGAGCAATCTGATCAGGCCCACCGGCGTGTGCGGGGGGTCGAGTGCGGTCTGTGCCGTTGCCGGATGCGGCGTGCGCGACGGATCGTGGCGTCGCGCGCTCGGCTCACATGCGGGGGGAACGCCAGTTCCGCGTGCCCGTACACGCTCCTGGGGTGTGCGGTGGGGCGTGCCGGTGAGGCGTGCCCCGTGGGGGAGAGACGCGGGCGGGGGCCGGCGGCTCGACGGCGGTGTGCGGACCGGTCCGGGAGGACGGGCCGCTGCGGCGCGGTGCCCCGACGGCGCACCGACCGCCCGATCCCGTCGCCCAGGAAGGACGCCCGCATGGCCGAATCGCCCGTCGCACCCGTCAAGGGCCCCGCCGTCGTGGCCGGCCCGGCCGCCGGGCCGCCGCTCGGGCCGGTGCTGCTCTGCTGCCTGGGAGCCTTCGTGGCCTTCCTGGACAGCACCATCGTGAACGTGGCGTTCCCCAACATCGCCAAGACCTTCTCCGGCTCCGACCTGCCGACCCTCTCCTGGGTGCTCAACGGCTACAACGTGGTGATCGCGGCCTTCCTGATGCCGGCCGGCCGGGCCGCCGACCGGCTCGGCTGCCGGCGGTCGTTCGCGGTCGGCCTCTCGCTCTTCACCCTGGCCTCGGTGGTCTGCGGGCTCGCCGGGTCGGCGACGGTGCTGATCGCGGCGCGGCTGGTGCAGGCGGTGGGCGCGGCGATCCTGGTGCCGACCTCGCTCGCGCTGCTGATGCCGATGTTCCCGATGGCCCGGCGGCTGATCGCGATCACCATCTGGGGCGCGGCGGCGGCGCTGGCCGCCGGCATCGGCCCCGGTCTCGGCGGGCTGCTGGCCGAGCACTGGTCGTGGCGGGCGGTCTTCCTGGTGAACATCCCGATCGGGGTGGCGGCCGTCTGGGCCTCCCGCTCGCTCACCGAGCAGCGCGAGCGCGGCGGTCCGACTCCGGACGTGCTGGGCGCGGCGCTGCTCGGCGGCGCGCTCGGCCTGCTCGCCCTGGGCCTGGTCAAGGGCCCGGACTGGGAGTGGACGAGCCCCGGCACCCTCGGAGCGCTGGCCGGTGGCGCGCTGCTGGCGGTGGCGGCGGTGCTGCGCAGCGCGCGCCACCCCGCGCCGGTCATCGCGTTGGACCTGCTCCGCTCGCGCAGCGCCATCGGCGGCAACCTCGGCTCGATGCTGTTCTCGGTGACCTTCTACATGGTCATCCTCAACAACATCCTGTTCCTGACCGGACACTGGCACTGGTCGCTGATCACGGCCGGACTCGCCACCACGCCGCCGCCGATCGCCACCGCGCTGGTCGCCCGCCCGGCGAGCCGGTTCGCGGAGCGGTTCGGGGACCGCCCGGTGGTGATCGCCGGCTGCCTGATCTACGCCTGCGGCACGCTGCTGCTGCTCTGGGGCGGCGGCCGGGGGCCCGACTTCCTCACCCACTGGCTGCCCGGGGCGGTGGTGATGGGCACCGGGGCCGGACTGGTCTGGCCGGTGCTGGGCGCGGTCGCGCTGGCCGGGGTCGAACCGGCCCGGCTGGCCACCGCGAGTGCGGCGAACGCGGCCTTCCGTCAGCTCGGCGCCGTCCTCGGGACGGCCCTCGCGGTCTCCGTGGTGACCGCCTCGGCGGCCGACGCGCTCGGCGCCGCGCGTGACACCTGGTACCTGGCGATCGGTTTCGCGCTCGCCGTCGCCCTGCTCGCCGCGGTGACGATCCGCCGGATCCCGGCGGTCGACGCGCCTGCCGATCTACCGGGCCTCCGGTGATTTCGGCCGAATTCGCCGACCAATACCGCGACTCGTCCCCCGGTTCCGACCGGGGGTCCAGCGGTGTTTGTGCGAAGCAGATCTGATGACGCATCAACTTCCGTGTAACAGGCATCACTTGGCCTGCACAATCGCCAACTTGTATGATTCTGAGCCATGGTGACGCCCGAAGTTGAGTCCTACATCCGGCAGAAATTCGGCGAGCACGCCGGCCTCGCCGACGAGGAAGTTTTCGCCGACGACGTGACGCTGGCCGATGTGATCGGCCGGAGTCCCAAAATGACCAACAGCATTGACCTGATGGAAGCCTTCGCCCGGACCGCCAACGGTCTCCGCAAGGACTACGGCGTGCGGGTGCGGCTGCCCGCGCTGCCCCTCGACACCGCGACCCCGGTGGTGCTGAAGGTGTTCCTGGAGGAGTTCGAGAAGCAGAAGGCCAAGGAGGCGGCCGCATGAGCGTCATCGAGACGGAGCCGGTGATCCGGAAGGCGGTCGTCCCCGCCGAGCCGCCGGCCATCATCACCGACCTCTGGGACGCGGTGACGGTGCGCGGGATGTCCCTCGTCGACGTGACCTGGGAGCAGCAGCGGCTGCACGAGTCGCGCCGGTGGAGCGTCGTCGAGATGCTGTCCGCCGTCGACCTGGACAGCCTCACCCCGCTCGACCGCAACCTGGTGTGGAACGCCGGCCGGGCCGAGCTGACCACCAAGCCGGGCGCCGACCGCCTGGAGCGGCAGGCCGAGGCCGAGGTGCGCCGCTGGGAGAAGACCAACCCGGCGCTCGCGGCGGTCATGGAGGCGTGCGGCACCTGGAGCCGCTACTGGAACGAGGAGGAGGCCCACCACGAGACGGTCTTCAACCGGCTGGCGGACGTCAGCGGGATGGAGCCGATCGACGACGAGACCTTCCTCGCGTTCCGCAAGGTCTTCCCGGACGACGACATGCTGCGCACCCTGGTGCTGCTCGCGATCTCCGAGATCACCGCCGCCGTCAACTACGGCCAGTGCCAGCACGTGATCCAGGACGAGGGCCTGCGCCGGATCTTCAAGCAGGTCGCGGCCGACGAGATCCAGCACCGCAACTACTTCGTGTCGTTCGCGAAGGCCCTGGTGGACAGCGGCGAGTACCACGCCAAGGACGCCTTCGCGGTGGCCCACCTCTTCCTCCGCGAGGACGGCGAACTCCTGGGCAGCGCCCGGGACCAGAAGGAGGACCGGGGGACCCACGTCAACTGGTGGGACCACCTGGACACCGCCGAGACCGGCTACCGGCCCGAGGCGATGGAGAAGAAGGAGCAGCTGGTCTGCGGCGCTCTGAAGAAGATCACCGGGATCGAGGTGCACTCCCGGGAGGAGGTCGAGGACACCTGGATGGACCTCCTCGACAGCTGACGCCGGGCTCCGCGGCCGCCCGGGCCGGCACCCCGCGCGTTCACCGCGGGGCGCCGGCCCGGCGGCCGCGCACCCGGGGACCCGGCCGCCCGGGCAGGACACCCCGCCCGGACGGCTCCCGGCACCACGGCTCCCGGGCACCACGGCTCCCGCTGCTACGGCTCCCGGTACACCGGCTCCCGGCTCCTCGGCCGGGGCCCTTCGGCACGATCGAAAACGGACGGTCCGACGTGTTCTTCGGCGAATCACGCCTCATGCTCCCGGTGCGCCCCAACGACCTCGACGCGCTGGGGCACGTCAACAACGCGGTCGCGCTGGAGTACCTGGAGGCCGGGCGGTGGGACTGGCTCGGCCTCCAGGGGCTCGTGCACGGTGACCGGCTGATCGCGGTGGTCGCCCGCACCGAGATCGACTACCTGGCCGAGATCCCGCGCGGCCGGGTCGAGGTGCGGACCGAGCTCGTCTCCCCCTCGGAGGAGGAGTGGGACGAGGAGGGCCTGACCTTCCGGGCCCGCTTCCGGCAGCGGATCCACCTTCCGGAGGCCGACCGGCCGGCGGTGGACGCGCTGGTGACGGTGGCCTTCCTGGACGCGGAGCAGCGCTGCCTGGTCTCCCTCCAGGACTTCCTGGCCGCCTCCACCCCGGCCTGACGGCCCGTCGGGACGCCGCCGATACGGAACGCGGCGACCGAACCATGAACGAGCGGTAACCGAACGAGTAGGAGGGGTCCGGTGCTCGAACACATCCAGCGCAACCAGGAGTGCCCGCCCGAGCGGGGGCTCCACCTGTACGAGAAGTACGGCGACCCGGCGGAGTTCACGCCGTACCGGGACTTCCCCGAGCGGATCGCCGCCAGTGCGGACTTCTTCCGGGAGCAGGGGATCGGACCGGGGACCAGGGTGGTCTTCCCGTTCGAGACCTCCGTTCCGGTGATCTTCGCGTTCCTGGCGCTGATGGAGATCGGCGCGGTGCCGCTCTCCGTCAAGCCCTTCGTGCTGAACACGCCGAGGGAGGGCTACCAGGAGTTCCTGGCCCGGGTCGCGGCGGACTTCGGCGCCGCCCGGATCCTCGGCGTCCCCACGCTGGCCGCCGTCGACCTGCCGGTCGAGGCGCTGCCGCTGCCGCCGGCGGGCCTGCGCCGGGCCGGCGCCCGGCTGCGGACGCCCGGGGACGACGAACTGGCCTTCGTGCAGTTCTCCTCCGGGTCGACCTCCTTCCCCAAGGGCGTCCCGGTGACCCACGGCCGGCTCCGGGCCAACCTGGCCATGATCACCCGGACCGACGGCCGCGAGCCCGGGGAGCGGGTCAGCAGCTGGCTGCCGCTCTACCACGACATGGGGCTGGTCGGCGGCATGCTGTCCTGCTTCACCGTCGGCTGCGACCTGCTGCTCGCCGAGCCGGTGACCTTCCTGTTCGACGCGCGCGGCTGGTGGGAGCACATGGGCCGGGAGCGGGCCATCGGCACCGTCATCCCGAACTTCGCCGTCGACTACTCGCTCAAGCTGATGCAGGACCTCGACCCGGAGGAGATCGCCGAACTCGACCTCTCCGGGATGCGGTCGATCTACCTCGGCAGCGAGCCGATCAACCTGCCGAACCTGGAGGCGTTCCTCGACCTGATGGCGCCCGCCGGTCTGCGGCGCGACGTCTTCATGCCCTGCTACGGCATGGCCGAGGCCGTCCTGCTGGTGGCCAGCCGCCCGGTGGGCGGCGAGATCCGGGTGGTGACCTCACCGTCCGGCGTCCCGGCGATCTCGGTCGGCCGGCCGATGGCGGAGTTCGCCGTCCGGCTGCGCGGCGAGGACGGGCGGGTCTGCGGCGAGCACGAGCTGGGCGAGATCGAGCTGGCCGGCGGCAGCCTCGCCGAGGCCTACTTCGACCGCCCCGGGTCGATCGAGGGGCCGGACGGCTACTACGCCACCGGGGACATCGGCTTCCTGGACGCCGGGGAGCTGTTCATCACCGGCCGGATCAGCGACCGGATCAAGGTGGGCGGGCGCAGCCTGTTCGCCGCCGACTTCGAGCAGGCGGTCGAGCAGCTCCCGTTCGTCCGCGAGGGCCGCACCGCGGTGGCGCAGATCGGCACCGACATCGTGGTCCTGACCGAGGTGGACCGCGAGGCCCGGGACGACGTGCCGGGCAGCCGGGCGCGGATCGTCGAGCACCTGGTGCGGGCGATCGGCGTCACCGTGCGGGCGGAGGACGTGCACTACCTGAAGCCCGGACAGCTGCCGCGCACCAGCAGCGGCAAGCTCCAGCGGCGCGCGATCGTGGCCGCGTACGAGCAGGGGCAGCTCGAAGGGCTGACGCTGGCCGGGCCCGGGAGCTGAGCGGGCGGCCGGACCGGGTGGCCGCCCGCCGGCGGCCACCCGGTCCGGCGCGGCCGTCGGAGCCCCGCCCGCACCCGCGGGCGGGGACGCCACTACGCGAAGGAGCGACGCATGCCGAAGCTGGAACAGGACGGCGAGGTCTTCGTCCTGCGGCTCGACCCCGACGACGAGAACCTCTTCCACCCCGACCGACTCGCCGCTCTGGAGGCGGCGTTCGACGAGGTGGAGGGCGCGGAGGGGCCGCGCGCGCTGGTCACGGTGGGCAGCGGCAAGTACTGGTCGAACGGTCTGGACCTGGCCTGGCTGCTCGACCACGGCGACCAGTACGCCGGCTACCTGGACCGGGTGCACGCGCTGCTCGCCCGGACGCTGGCCTCGCCGGTGGTCACCGTCGCGGCGCTCAACGGGCACACCTTCGCGGCCGGGGCGATGTGGGCGCTGGCCCACGACGTCCGGGTGATGCGGGCCGACCGGGGGTACTTCTGCCTGCCGGAGGTGGATCTCGACCTGCCCTTCCAGCGCGGCATGTCGGACCTGATCCGGGCCCGGCTGGCGCCGGGGACGGCCCACGAGGCGATGACCACCGGACGCCGCTACGGCGGCGGCGAGGCGCTCGCGGCCGGGATCGTCGACGAGGTCGCGGACCTCGACGCGCTGCTCGGGACCGCGGTCGAGCGGGCCCGCGCGCTGGCCGGCAAGACCCGGCCGGTCCGGGGGCAGATCAAGGAGATGCTGTACTCCGAGACGCTCGCCTCGCTCCGCACGCCGACGGTGGCCTGAGCGCCTGAGCGCCTGAGCGCGTGAGCGCGTGACAGGTGGCCGGGCGGCCGGCCCCCGTGTGCGCGGAGTGCCGGTGCCCCGGGCCCGGGCTCGGGTCCGGTCGGCCCGGGGCCCGGGCTCAGCGGTACGTCGGCTGCTCGTGCAGGCCGAGCGCCAGCCAGGAGTCGGCCTCGCAGTGCCGTAGCAGCCAGCCTGCCAACGGGCCCTGGGCATGGGACAGTTCCACGCAGGCGGCGCGCAGCCCGGCCTCGGCGGCCAGCAGGCCGGGGGCCGAGACGAACGCCACGGCGTCCAGGGCTCCCGGCGTCGTCCGGATCCGGGCGTGGTCGAGCCGGGCCGGCTCCCGGAGCACGCGCTCCAGTGCGTCCCGCACGGTCGCCGCCGCCACCGGTCGGGCGGGCGGGGGGCCACCCGCCGTCTCCAGCCGGACGCGAATCACGTACATCTACGACAGCGTGACTGATCGACGGTTCCCGTGGTCCGAAGCGCCGGTGGCACACTTCTGACTGGCAGCAACATGTCACCGTCGTGCGACGACAACTCCGGTGCGCCCGCGTTCCGTTGCCGTGGTCGCGCGGCCGGTCGGACCGACCCCCTTCGCCGTTCACGCACCGGACCGCCCTGTTCGTCCGCAGGAGCGGGTCCAACTCGCCCCGGCCACGCCATTGCCGAGGCGCCGGCCTTCGCCCCTGGCGGCCCGCCGCCCCCGCGGGTCATGGAGGCCGGCCGGGCCCTGGCGCAGGAGCCCCTGGAGCGCGGGGCGCGGATGCGCACCGTCGAGCAGCAGCGCGTCCGCACCAACCCGCCGGCCGTGCAGGACGCGCGCCGGCCGCACGCACCGTGCCACCGCGCCGGATCGCCGGTCCTCGAACGGTCCCGTCGGCCGGTACCCGGGCTCCGGGCACCGGCCGGCCCGCCGCGCCCCGCGCGCGATGCTGCGTCCCCATACCAGGCTGGGGTATGCCACCACGGTCGTGACCTGGGCTTCGAGGTCGGCCCGGCGGACGGGATGTCGTCCGCCCGTGATATGTACTGCGTCTGGGGCGGCCAGTGCGCAGCCGTACGAAAGAAGCCGATGCTGTTCGAGGGGGCCACACCATGTCGTTCTTCCGACGCCGTTCCGGCGAGGGCGCTGCCGGAGGCGGGGCCGACGGCCGTCGGGGGTTCGGCTTCGCCCGGCGCCCCGCCGCGCGCCCGGCGGCGGTGCCGGCGCTCGACCCGGCCCACGGTGACGAGGAGCTGCGGCTGATGCTGGCCCAGGCGGCCGCGGGGGACTGGGCGTCGCTGCGCCCGGCGCTGGCCGCCGTCACGGACGGGGCCGAACTCACCTGGCTGCTGGTCGCCCTCTCCGACGTCGCCGGGGTGGAGGAGTGGACGGCCCGGGCCGTCGCCGACCGGCCCGAGGACACGCCGGCGCTGCTGCTCTCCGGCGCCCGGCACGTCTCCTGGGCCTGGGAGGCGCGCACCGGTGCGCGAGCCCAGTACGTCACCGAGGAGCAGTGGCGGCTGTTCCACGAGCGGCTGGACACCGCCGAGGAGCAGCTGTTCGAGGTGGCCGAGCGGGAGCCCCGGTGGCTCGCCCCCTGGTACTTCCTGCAGATCAGCGGCCGCGGCGCCTCGCTCGGCCCGGACGTCGCCCGGTACCGGTTCGAGGCCGCGCTGCGCCGCGACCCCGGCCATCTCGGCTCGCACAAGCAGCGCCTCCAGCAGCTCTGCGCCAAGTGGGGCGGCTCGCACGAGGAGATGCACGCCTTCGCCCGCGCCGCGATGCTGGCCGCTCCCGAGGGCAGTCCGCTGGGTGAACTGGTCGCGCTCGCGCACCTGGAGCACTGGCTGGACCTCCCGGACGGCGAGGACCACGCCTACCTCACCGGGCCCGCCGTCCTGGCCTCGCTCCAGGAGGCGCTGCGGCGGTCCGTGCTGCACGCCGACTACCCGCGCCCGCGCGGCTGGCAGGCCGCCTTCAACACCTTCGCGATGGCCTTCTCGTTGGCCGACCAGCCGAGGACGGCGCACCTCCTGTTCGAGGCGCTCGACGGCGCCGTCACCGAGTCCCCGTGGAACTACCTGTCCGGCGACCCCGCCGAGATCTTCCGCGCCCACCGGGACCGCTGCGCCCGCTAGCCCACCGGTCCGGCCCGACGGCCCGGTCCGCCGGTCCCGCCCCACACCCGATGCGATCGAAAGAGCCTGCGGTGTCCCCTTCCGAGAACCCGACGAGCGCGCACACCTTCCAGGTGGACCTGCGCGGCCTGGTGGACCTGCTCTCCCACCACCTCTACTCCAGCCCCCGGGTCTACCTGCGCGAGCTGCTGCAGAACGCGGTCGACGCGATCTCCGCCCGCCAGGCGCTCGACCCGGCCTCGCCGGCCCGGATCACCGTCCACGCCGACCAGGACCTCACCGTCACCGACACCGGGATCGGGCTCACCGAGGCCGACGTCCACACCTTCCTCGCCACCATCGGCCGCAGCTCCAAGCGCGACGCCGACGGCCGCCTCGACGGCGCCGGCCTGGCCCGCGCCCGCGGGGACTTCATCGGCCAGTTCGGCATCGGGCTGCTGGCCTGCTTCGTGGTCGCCGACGAGATCACCGTCGTCACCCGCTCCGCCGCCACCCCGGACGCGCCGGTCATCGAGTGGCGCGGCGGCTCCGACGGCCGCTACACCATCCGCATCCTGCCGCCGGAGGCCAAGCCCGAGCCCGGTACCACCGTCCGGCTGGCGCCGCGCGCCGACGCCGCCGAGTGGACCCGCTCCGACCGCGTCCTGGCGCTCGCCCGGGACTTCGGCGGCCTGCTGCGCCACGAGGTGACGGTGGTCGACGGCCGCGGCACCGCCACCCGGGTCAACCGCACCCCGCCGTGGGCCGAGCGGCACGGCTCCCCGCTGGCCCGCCGCGAGGCGCTGGCCACCTACTGCCGCACCACCTTCGACTTCACCCCGCTGGACACCATCGAGCTGGACCTGCCGCTGGTCGGCCTGCGCGGCGTCGCCTACGTCCTGCCGGACGCGGTGCCGCCGTCCCGCCGCTCCGGCCACCGGGTCCACCTCAAGGGCATGCTGCTGTCCGAGCAGGCCGACGAACTCCTGCCCGACTGGGCGTTCTTCGTCCGCTGCGTGGTCGACACCGACAGCCTGCGCCCCACCGCCTCGCGCGAGGGCCTGTACGCGGACGAGACGCTCGCCGCCGTCCGGGACGCCCTCGGCGCGCGCATCCGGGACTGGCTCACCGGGCTCTCCGCCAGCGATCCGGCCCTGCTGCACCGCTTCATCTCGGTGCACCACCTCGCCGTCAAGGAACTCGCGCGCTACGACGACGAGTTGCTGCGCATGCTGCTGCCCTGGCTGCCGTTCGAGACGACCGACGGCAATGTCACCCTGGACGAGTTCGCCCGCGCCCACCCGGTCGTCCTGGTGACGCGCACGGTCGAGGAGTTCCGCCAGGTCGCCCCGATCGCGGCCGCGGCCGGCCTCGGCGTGGTCAACGGCGGCTACACCTACGACCGGGACCTCGTCCACCGGCTGCCCGAGATCCGCCCCGGCACGTCGGTGGCCGACCTCGACCCGGGCACCGTCACCGCCCACCTGGACACCGTCGACCCGGCGGCCGAGCTGGCCGCGGCGGCGTTCCTCACCGTCGCCCGCGAGGTGGTCGGCCGGTTCGACTGCGACGTCGCGCTGCGCAGCTTCCACCCGACCAGCGCGCCCGCGCTGCTGCTGGACAACCGGGAGGCGCGGCACGAGCGCACCCGCGCCCAGCTCGCGGACGAGGCCGACGGCCTGTGGGCCGACATCCTCGGCTCGCTGCGCGCCGAGGCGCCGCGCGCCCAACTGGTGCTCAACCACCTCAACCCGCTGGTGCGACGGGCCGCCTCGATCGGCGACCGCGAACTGACCGTCACCGCCGTCGAGGCGCTGTACGGGCAGGCCGTGCTGCTCACCCGCCGCCCGCTGAAGTCCAGCGAGAGCGCCCTGCTCAACCGGTCGTTCATCAGCCTGCTCGACCACGCGATGCTCGGCCACGAGTCGGCCGGTCGCGCCGCCGCCGACCGTGACGCCGCCGACCCGCAGAAGGAGTCCTGACCGTGGACGTACTGGACAGCGTCGACGCGGTGATGGCCGCGCTGCGCGAGAACGACGCCCGCCCGTACGGCCGGCTGCGGACCGTGACGGCGGAGGAACTGGTCGACGCCGCCGAGCAGTTCGACGACACCGCGGTCCGGGCGATGGCGCTGCTCGAACTGATGGAGGCCTACGAGTACGACGGCGAGCGGAGCAAGACCCCGGTGGTCTTCGCCCGGGTGCTGAAGCTCTGGGACACCGACCGCGACGGCTTCGGCGAGTGGGCCGGCCAGCAGGTGTTCTGGCGGTTCAAGTGGGTGGCCACCGCGCTGCTCGGCACCCCCGACGTCCCGCTGGACGCGGTGCGCCGCTGGCAGACCGAGATGCGCGACCGCTACCGCGCCGCCGGCCACGGCCTCCAGCCGTACTACGCGCAGCGGTACCACCTGGCCGCGCACACCGGGATCGACACCGAGCAGGCCTTCGAGCTGTGGGCGGCTCGGCCGCGCAGCGAACTGAGCGACTGCCGGGCCTGCGAGATCCGCGCCCAGGCGGGCCACCACGTGCGGTCCGGGGACGACCGGCGGGCGCTGGACGCCTGGCGGCCGGTCTTCGAGGGCGAGAGCACCTGCGCCGAGGAGCCCTACCTCAGCCACGCCTACGCGCTGCTGCCGCTGCTGCGCGAGGGCCGGCTGGACGACGCGCGCTCCAGCCACCTGGTCGGCTACCGGTTCGCCCGCGGCAAGTCCGGGATGGCCCGGGCGGTCGGCCTGCACGTGGAGTTCTGCGCGCTGTCCGGGAACGAGCCGCGCGGCCTGGAGATCCTGGCCGAGAACCGCGACCTGTTCGGCGTCACCGGGGACCAGGCTAGCCGGCTCGACTTCCTGACCGGCGTCGAGGTGCTGATCGCCGGGCTGGCCCGGGGCGGCCACGGCGGGCTCGCCGTCAGCGGACCGCCCGGCGCCGCCTGGACGGTGGACTCGCTCCTCGCTCACCTGCGCACCGAGGCGGACGCGCTGGCGGCCCGCTTCGACGCCCGCAACGGCACCGACGCGGTCGGCGCGCGCCGGCGGGCCCGGCTGGAGCGGCGCCCGCTGCTCGCCGAGCCGCTCGCGCTCGGGGTGCGGGCCGCGAGCGCCCCGGAGCTGTCGGCCGCGCCGGCCACCCCGGCGGCGCCGCCGCGGGCCGCCGAGCCGGAGCCGGCGGACTTCGCCGACCTGGTCGTCCGGGCCCGCGAGCTGCACCTGCTGGGCCACCCGGACGGGGACCGCCTCTGGGAGCGGGTCGCCGAGCGCTTCGGCGCCGCGGGCTACCGGCACACCGAGGGCACGGCGGCCGGCAGCGCCGCCCGGCTGCGGGCCGAACTCGCCGAGCAGCGGGCCCATACCGCGATCGAGCGGGACGACTGGACGGGCGGCCGGGCGGCGCTGCTGGAGGCGGCCGACCTCTTCGAGCGGGCGGGACTGGCCGGGCGGGCGCTGGTGGTCCGCACCCGGGCCCTGGTGGTCGAACTCGGCGACGTCGAGGGTGCGACCTCCGACTGGCCCGCCCTGGACGCGGCGCTGGCCGAGGCCGAGGCGCTGCTCGCCGCGCCGCCGGCTGCGGACGAGGCAGCCGCCGGGCCGGCGATCACGAGCGACGACTACCTGATCGTGCTGCAGTGCCGGGCCTTCGCGGCCCACCACGACCTCGTCCGGGCGCTGCCCGAGCCCCCGGCCGGGACGCTGGAGCGCTTCGAGGACGCCGTCGCCGCGTACCGGCGGGAGAGCACCGAGCGGGGCTCGCTCCGGCGCACGGCCACCGCCCGCCAGTACGGCGCCGATGTGGCCGCCCGGCAGGGCCGGATCGCCGAGGCGGTGGCCGAACTGCGCGGCGCCCTGGAGCAGTTGGACGCAGCCGAACTGCCCTGGCACACGCCGCGGGTGCTCGGCCTGCTCGGCCAGGTGCTGCTGCAGAACGGCGAGCGGGCCGAGGCGGTCGAGGTCTTCCACCGGGCGCTGGCCGAGGCCACCCGCTGGGCGGACGACTCGTACCCGTTCGGGGCGACGTACATGATGCTCGGCCACGCCTGCGCCCACCTCGGGGACAACGGCGCGGCCGTCCGGGCGCTCTCGCAGGCCGCCGCGCGCTTCGACCGCAAGGGTCCGGCGGGCGCCGAGGAGGCCGCCCAGGTGCGGCTCCAGCTCGCCGACCTGCTGCGGGACGCGGGCCGGGCGGCCGACGCGGTCGCCGTCCTGGAGTCGGTGCTGCTCGACCCGGCCGCGCCCGACCTGGACGAGCGGATGCTCGCGCAGGCCCGGCTGGACCTCGCGCGCGGACTGTTCGCGCTGGAGGAGTTCCGCGACTCGGCGGAGGAGTACCTGCGGCTCGCCGACGAGGTGGCCGGCTGGGAGGAGCAGCACACCCACACCGTGGTCGCCGGCGAGGCCGTCCTCGCGCTGGCCGAGGCGGGCCGCTGGGAGGCCGCCCGGACGGCCCGCGAGCGGGCCCTCGCCTCGCACGCGAAGGCGCCGAGGCCGGACCAGATCGCCGGCATGCTCCGGGACCTCGCCCGGATCACCATGCAGCGGCAGGGCCCCGAGGGGCTGGCCGAGGCGCTGGAGCGGCTGGCCGAGGCGGACGCCGTCCGGGAGGCCGCCGAGCGTGACGGCGAGCCGCACACCCCCTGGTACCTGCGCGGCGCCGTCCACTACGAGCGGGCCCGGGTGTACGCGGTGGCCGGGCGGCACGAGGAGGCACTGGCCGAGGCCGAGTCGGCGGTCACCGCCTACGAGGCGGGCGGCGAGCCGGCCGAGACGCCGCGCGCCGAGGCCGTCCGGCTGGCCGGGCTGATCGAGGGCACCGACCTCGGCCGGACGGAGCAGGCCCGGGCCCGTCTCGCCGCCGCCGCCGAGCGCTGCCGGGGCTTCGGACTGCACGAGGCGGCCGGCATCCTGACCGGCCTGCGCGAGCGGATCGGCGCGCAGGAGCGGTGAGGTGACGGTGGGCCCGCCACCGCGGGAGCGGCGGCGGGCCCACCGGGCGGCCCCGCGTCAGCAGGGGCCGTCGTCGGACCAGACGCCCCACTGTCCACTGGCCGACGGGTTCTCGTTCAGCGTCCACCACTTGGCGTGGTACTTGTGGCCGCTGTAGGACACCTTGCTGCCGTTGGTGTACGTCGTGGTGGCGCTCCAGGCCGGGTCGGCGCAGGCCCCCGGCGGGTTGCTGGTCGGGGGCGTGGTCGGCGGGGTGGTGGGCGGCGTGGTCGGGGGCGTCGAGGTCGGCGGGGTGGTGGGCGGCGTGGCGCCGGCGAACCGCACGGTGAACTTGGTGAAGTCCCAGTCGCTCTGCGCCACGCTGGAGCACGAGCCGGACAGCCCCGGGTCGACCGTGCCCGGGCACTGGCGGTCGCGGTTGACGGACCAGTAGGTGTACCGGGCCAGTTTGTGGGCGAGGGCGAAGTCCAGCACGGTCTGGAAGTCCGCCTGCCGGAAGTACTCGGCGGCGTCCGTGCGCCCGTTCATCAGCGAGACGCCCTCGTGCGCGTAGGCCTGGGCCTCGGTCCAGCCGAAGGTGGTCCGGAGGATCCCGTTAAAGGCGACCAGGGCGGCGGTCTGGGCGGCCGCGCCGTTGAAGCCGCCGTCGAACGGCATGATCGAGTAGTTGTCGGGGGTGAAGCCCTGCGCCTTCGCCTCGTTGAGCATCTGCTGCCCGAACCACCCGGTGCCCGCCCCGGTCCCGGCGGTGGTGATCGAGATGTAGAGCCCGGGGTTGTTCTGCTGGAGGATCCGGGCCGCGCCGATCTCGTTGTGGATGGCCGCCGTGTTCTCGTACTCCGGCTCCTCCAGGTCGAAGTCGATCGCCTTCAGCTGGTACTTGGTGATCACCTTCTGGTAGCCGGCGGCGGTGGCCTCCGGGGTTCCGCAGCCCTGGCCGAGCTTGTTGCCGCCGTAGCCGCCGACCGAGACCGAGACGTCCCCGCCCTTGGCCCGGACGGTCTGGATCACCGCCGGCATGGTGGTGTCGGTGTCGATCGAGGAGGTGCCGCCCCAGGCCGGGGAACAGCCGCCCTTGTCCAGGATGAACGCCAGCTGGAACGCCTTCTGGCCGGTCGCGTCCATCACCGCCGCGGCGTCCGGCGGGCTGTTGTCCTCGGGCATCAGATAGGGCGCCGAGGCGTACCAGTTGCTGCCGATCCCGGCGGCCGGGGCCGTGACGTCGGCCGCGGCGGCGCCGCCGCCGGCCAGCGCGGCCGCGGCGCCGGCCACCAGGCCGAGCACCCCGGCCACCGCCACCGCGGCCCGGCGGGCCCGGGGGGTGCGGTGCGAGGGCCGGGCCCGCGGTCCGGTCGGTGGGGTGAACTGCTGTGGGGGAAGAGCGCGTTCCATCGGGAACCTCTCCAGGAAACGGCGGGGGAAGGCCCGCCCGCGTCGACGTGGGGGAGACGCGGTGGGCGCGACAGCCGTGCCACGGGGGGAGCGTGCGGACGGCCTCCACTGGTATAGACCTGTCCGGAAACCGCCGTCAACCAATGGGACGGTCAAGCCTTCGGTCGGGCCCCGGGGGTGCTCTCCGGTGTGTCGGTCACGTTTCCCGACACGAGATCTCGTCCGTAAGCGCGAGGCCGCGCCGTCCGGCTATCGCAGCCTGGAGGAACGAACGCCCGCGGAGCACGCGCACGCGTCCGCGGCCGGCAGCACCGTCGTCCCCGGCGGTCAGGTGGCCCTGCTCGGCGACAACTCCGCCTTCAGCACCGACTTCCGCCTCCGGGGCGCCTCCCGGCCACCAGCATCGTCGGCGTGGTCCTGGACGGCGTCCCCCTGCGCGGCTGACGGGCCCCGGGGGCCGCGTCAGGTGGGCGGTTCGGGGGCCTGGCCGGGGGTGCGGGGGTGGACGGGCAGGTCGGGGCGGGTGCGGGGTGGTCGGTTAGGGTGGCCGGATGGGGGTGGACCGGGGGGTGGCGGAGGGGCGGCAGGCCGTCGCGGTCCTGGCGGCGCTGCGGGCGAGCCCGCTGCGTTTCCCGTTCACCTCCACCCCGTGGCGCTGCTGGGGGCACGTGCTCGGGGGTGCGGTGTTCGGGCCGCTGCTGCTGGCCCTGCTCGCCGCCCTGCTGCTGATCGGCACCGGGCTGTCCGTCGTCGGGGTCGGCCTGGTGGTCCTGCTGGGCGTCGCGCTCGCCGGGATCCCGGTCGGCGCGCTGGAGCGCCGCCGGCTGCGGCTGGTGGAGCCGGTGCCCGTGCCCGACCCGCACCGCGCGCTGCCCGGGGTCGGCGGGCGGGCCCGGCTGCGGACCAGGCTGCGTGAGCGCGCCACCTGGCGCGAACTCGGCTACACCGCCCTGTTCGCCCTGGTCCTGAGCGTCGTCGACCTGGCCTTCACGGCCCTGCTGGTGTTCTGCGGCGCGCTGGTCGTCAGCCCGCTGGTGGTCTGGGCGCTGGCCCCCGAGACCGTGATGCTGATCCCCGGCCGGGCCGTCCCCGGTCCCGGCGCCGCGCTCCCCGCGACCGCCGTCGGACTGGCCGGCCTGCTGTTCTGCGGGTACGCGGGCGCGCTGCTGACCGCCGGCCGGGTCCGGCTGGTCCGGTTCCTGCTCGGACCCCGGCCGGAGGGCCTCGGCCGGCAGGTCCTCGAACTCACCCGCTCGCGGGCCCGCCTGGTCGACGCCTTCGAGGCCGAACGCCGGCGGATCGAACGCGATCTGCACGACGGCGCCCAGCAACAGCTCGTCGCCCTCAGCATGACCCTCGGGCTGGCCGCGTACGAGCTGCGCGGGCGGGCGGACGACGACCCGGCGCTCGCGCTGGTCGACCGGGCGCGCGGCGAGGCCCGTCAGGCGCTCGAACAGCTGCGGGACCTCGTCCGGGGCATCCACCCGCAGGTGCTCACCGACCACGGGCTGGCCGCCGCCGTCGCCGAGGTCGCGCTGCGCCACCCGGTCCCGGTCGCGGTGGACATCGACCTGCCGGACCGGCTGCCCGGACCGGTCGAGACGACGGCCTACTTCACCGTCACCGAGGCGCTCACCAACGCGGCCAAGCACAGCGGGGCCACCGCGGTCACCGTCCACGGCCGGGTCGACGACGGCCGGTTGGTGCTCCAGGTGACGGACGACGGCCGCGGCGGGGCCGACCCGGCCGCCGGGGCGGGGCTGCAGGGCCTCGCCGACCGGATCGCGATTCTGAGAGGGAGGCTGATGGTGACCAGTCCGATCGGCGGGCCGACGCGGCTCCGGGTGGAGGTGCCGTGCTCCGGATCGTGATCGCCGAGGACGCGGTGCTGCTCCGGGCCGGGCTGGTCGAGCTGCTGGCCCGCGGCGGCCACCAGGTGGTGGCCGCCGTCGGCGACGCGGCCGCGCTGGCCGCCGCCGTGGACGCGGACCGCCCCGACCTCGTGCTCACCGACGTCCGGATGCCGCCGGACTTCCACGACGAGGGCCTGCGGGCCGCCCTGGAGCTGCGCGAACGCCACCCGGGCCTGCCCGTGCTGGTGCTCTCCCAGTACGTGGCCACCCCGTACGCCACCCGGTTGCTCGGCGCCGCTGGCGCGCAGCCCGCCGGGCTCGGATACCTGCTGAAGGATCGGGTCGGCGAGGTGGCGGACTTCCTGGACGCGCTGCGCCGGGTGGCGGCCGGTCAGACGGTGATCGATCCCGAGGTGGTCCGGGTCCTGCTCCGCCAGCAGGCGGCGGACCGGCCACTGGCCCGGCTGACCCCGCGCGAGCGGGAGGTGCTGGCGCTGATGGCGGAGGGGCTGAACAACCAGACCGTCGCCGGGCGGCTGGGCATCACCGAGGCCTCGGTGGTCAAGCACTGCGGGAACATCTTCATGAAGCTCGACCTCGACCCGGCGGAGGGCAACCGCCGGGTGCTGGCGGTGTTGGCGCACCTGCGGGGGGAGTAGGCCCGGGGCGGGCCCTTCCCGGAAGCGGGCGCGGAGCCGCCCGACCCGGCGGGCGGTGCCGCCTCACCCGTGGCGGACGGACCCCTCCGGGGCGGCGGCGTCCGTGCCCGCCGGGTCGGGGCCCGCCGGGTCGAGCAGCTCCGCGAGGCGGCGGGCGGAGGCCTCCCAGGACCACTGCGCCCGGACCCAGCGCCGTCCCGCCGCCCCCATCCGGGCGCGGTCGGCCGCCGGGGCGCCGAGGATCCGGCCGACCGCCTCCGCGACGGCGGCCGGACTCCGGCCGTCGACGACGGCGCCGGTGACCCCGTCGAGGACGGCGTCGGGCGCGCCGCCGGACCGGCCCGCGACCACCGGCAGCCCGGCGGCCGCCGCCTCCAGGAACACGATGCCCAGGCCCTCCGCCTCCAGACCGGCCCGCCGGGTGCGGCACGGCATCGCGAAGACGTCCGCCGCCGCGTAGTAGGCGGGTGTCGCGGCGTGCTCCCGGCCGCCGGCGAAGACCACCGAGCCGGGCTCGGTGTGGTGCCGGGCGAGGGCGCGCAGCCGCCGTTCGTCCGGGCCCCGGCCGACCAGGACCAGGACCGCTCCCGGCACCGTCCGCCGGATCAGCGGGAGGGCCCGGATCAGGGCGTCCTGACCCTTGCGGGGGACCAGTCGGGCCACGCAGAGGATCATCGGCGCGCCGGTGTCCGGGGCGCCCGCCGCGCCCGCGCCCGCCGGCCGGAAGCGCTCCGCGTCCACACCCGGTACGAGCCGTTCCAGCCGGGCCCGGCGCCCGAGCGCGGGGGCGATCCGCGCCCGGGTGTACTCGCCGAGGTAGGTGACCACGTCGACGTGGTCGCCGATCCGCCGGAGCAGTCGGCGGGCCCCGGGGGTGCGGGCCCACCAGATCTCGTGGCCGTGCGTGGTGGCGACCGTCCGGGCGATCCCGGGGGCCTGCCGCCGGAGCCCGGGCGTCATCGCGGCGAGCGGGGCGGCGGCGCCGAACCAGACGCGGTCGCACCCGTGCGCGCGGGCGATCTCGGCGGCCCGCCGGGTGACCCTGGCGGTCGGCAGCAGCGTCCGGGACCGGTCGCGGATCACCGGGAAGGGGAGGGCCGCGTCGTGCGCGGCGGCGCCGGGCTCGTCCGAGGTGAGGACGACGACCTCGTCGGCGGGCAGACGGGTGGCCAGGGCGTGGACGAAGGTTTCGATGCCGCCCTGCCGGGGCGGGAAGTCATTGGTGACGATGAGTGTGCCGGCCATGGGGTCGGTGCAACCTCGGTTCGGGGATCGGTGAGCGGATCGGTTCGGGGATCGGTGAGCGCGTCGGCGAGGGCGCCGGTGCGGGGAGCGGTGCGGGCCTGCGAGCGGGCCCAGAGGGTGAGCAGGAGCGGTAGCGCCAGGTAGCCGAACCGCCCGGCGGGTGCGAGCAGGAAGGCCACGCAGAGCCCGAGGGCGAGCCGGTCGGCGGCGCCGACGGCGTCCCGGGGCGGGCGCAGCACCAGCGAGGCGGCGACGGCCAGCCCGGCGAGCAGCAGCAGCGTCACCGCGGCGTACCAGCCGGCCGGGCCGAGGTCCGCGAGCAGCCGGCCGGGCAGCGGGCTGCCCGCCGGGGTGGGCAGCGGGCCGCGTCCGGTGGGGAAGGCGAACACCTGGTGGAACATCGGGCCGGGCGAGCGCAGCGCCCCCGGCAGGACGAGGACGGCCGTGCCCGCCAGCGCGACCGCCGTGGCGCGCAGCGCCGCCCGCCGGCCGGCCGTGGCGGCGAGCAGGGCCGCGACGACCGCGACCGCGGGCCAGGCCGTCCACTTGAGCGCGCAGGCCGCGGCGAGCGCCGCCCCGGCGGCGCCGGGGCGGCCCCGGGCGGCCAGGGCGAGGGCCAGGCAGCAGAGGCCGGTCATCGGCAGGTCCACGCCGCTCACACAGAGCGGCAGCGCGACCAGGGGCGAGGCGGTGAGCGCCGCGAGCGCGGGCCGGTGCCGGCGGCCGGCCGCGAACAGGCAGCCCAGGAACGCGGCGGCGCACCAGAGCCGGGCGTCCCCGAGTAGCCGGGCCGGCCACTCCTGTGCGCCCAGCACCGCGCGGGGCAGCCCGAACAGCGCCATGCCGGGCAGGTACGGCGTGTACTCGGAGACCGTGTGCGGATCGGCCAGGTAGGGGGTGCCGTGCCGGAGCAGCAGTTCCGCGGACCGCTCGATGACGGCGACCTCGCTCTGCCCCTGACCGGTCAGCACCAGCCGCAGCAGCGGCAGGGCCAGGGCCCCGAGCAGGGCCACCGCCACGGACCAGGATCGGGCCCGCCGCCACGGCAGCACGAGTACGGCAACGGCCGCCGCCAGATAGCCCGTTGCGGCGATGGCGCCCCAACTGCGGTGCGGCCCGAGCCCGGAGACGAGCGGGAAGGCCGCCGCCCAGCCGGCTGCGGTCAGCCAGCCGGCGCACCACGGTGCCCGCCGGTAGAACCACCCGGCCCGGTAGGTGAGTTGGGCTCTCCCGGGGCGATGGTGGTCCCGGTCGCGGTGGTCGCGTCTGCCTCGGTGATTCAGCACCCCTTCATTCCAGCGGCGCAGTACGGCCGGGTCATGACGGCCAGGTCGAGACCTGGGGTCGGGTTTCCCCTACCTTCGTCGCCCGCCCCCCTTCGTCCTGACGTTCGGTGACGACGGAAGCACGTTCGGTGGCGAAGCTCGCTATCGTGGTCCCGTGGTGAGGTCGTGGGATGCCGCGGTGGAGCGGGCGCAGGAGCGGTTGGCGGCGGTGCCCCGGCTGCGGACGGTGGACGGCGGGGACGGGCGGCGGTTCGAGCTCTGGGACGTGGCGTCCCGCGCCGAGGGCGAGCTGGGCGAGCGGGTGGACCCGGACGCCCTGACCCCGGAGGCCGAGCGCGGGCTGCGCGAGCGGCTCGGCGAGAGCGGCCGGGAGTGGCCCGACGGCGGGCTCTACCGCCGCCGCTACTGGGTGCACGGCCCGGACGGCCGGGGCGGTCCGCCGGTCGGCACGGTGGCGGTCGACAACTGGACCAGGGGGCCGGGCCAACTGGCCGTCTCCTCGCTCTACCTGCGCCCCGGCGCGCGCGGCCGCGGCCACGCCGCCGCCGTGCTCGACGAGGTGTACCGGGCGGCCGCGGCCGAGGGGATGCCCGGCTACCGCCTGGACGCGCACTGGACCTGGCAGCACGCCGTCCGCTACTACCTGCGGCGCGGACTCTGGGTGGTCTCCTGGAAGCACGCCCTCGGCCTCGCCCGGATGCCGCAGCTGCCGTCCTACCGGGTGCGCGAGGAGGACGACCGGCTGCTCCTGCTGGTCTCCGACGCCCGCCACGGCTGGGTGCCGCTGCTCGCCGCCGGGCGGGAGGGCCGGTGGCTGCGCCTGGACGAGACGGCCGCCTACCGGCAGAGCGACGGGTGGGTGCACGACTTCGCCCGCTCGACGCTCGCCCTGCACCTCGCGCTGGCGGGCCGGCCGCTGGTGCGCGGTCCGCAGTGGTGGGCGGAGGCCTGGCGCTGGTCCGACACCGGCGAGCCGGAGGGCCTCGCGTACAAGATCGAGCACTTCGAGCGGCTCGCGCGCGACGCCGGCCGGCGCGTCGTCTCCCCCCACCGGCCGGAGGGCGCCGGGCCGGAGCGGCCAGTCCTACGGGAGTCGGACCGGGCCCCGCAGGTGCCCGGCCCGGCCGGCCGGCTGCCGAGCACCGCCCCGCAAGGGCCGTGACGGCGCCGCCACCACCGTTCGCGGACAGCCGCGCACACCCGCGGCCGGACGGCTGGGAGACTCGGGGGATGGCTGAGATCGAGATCGACGGCGCGCCTGCCGACCCCGGGCAGCTCGCCGCCCTGGGGCTGCTGAACTACGGGCACTTCACCACCCTGCGGGTGGAGTCCGGCCGGGTGCGCGGACTGGCCCTGCACCTGGACCGCCTGGTCCGGGACTGCCGGACGGTGTTCGGCGCCGAGCTGGACCGGGAGCTGGTCCGGCAGCGGATCCGCCGGGTGCTCCCGGCGGATCGCGCTCCGGTGATCGTCCGGGTCACCGTGTTCGATCCGGCCCTCGGGCTGGAGCGCCCGGCCGCGCCCGCCCTGCCCCGGCTGCTGGTGACCACCCGCCCGGCCCCGGCCGCGGCCCCCGGGCCGCTGCGGGTGCGCACCGCCGCGTACCGGCGCGAGCTGCCCGAGGTGAAGCACGTCGGCCTGTTCGGTCTGGTCGGGCTGCGCCGGCAGGCCCAACTCGACGGCTACGACGATGCCTTGCTGACCGGGGAGGACGGCCGGATCACCGAGGGGGCCACCTGGAACGTCGGCTTCCACGACGGCCGGCAGGTGGTCTGGCCGGAGGGCCCCGCGCTGCCCGGCGTCACCGCCGCGCTGCTCGCCGCCGCGCACCCCGGCCCGCAGCGGCGCGAGCGCGTCGACCCGGCCGGCCTGGAACGGTTCGTGGCGGCCTTCGCGGTCAACGCGGGTGTCGGCGTCCGGCCGATCGCCGCGATCGACGGGACGGCGTTCGACCCCGCCCACCCCGTCCTCGCGCCGCTGTGCGCGGCGTACCGGCGGATCGAGGGCGACCTGCTCTGAGCCGGCCCCCACCGGTCCGGTCGAGGCGCTCCCCCGGTCCCGAGAGTTCCGTCGGTCCGTAGGACTCCGACGAGCCCCGAAAGAACTCCGGGGCTCCGGGCCGGGGGCAAGGCGGAGGAACGGGGTGGGGATAACCCCCCGGTCCGTCCGCCAGCGGCCTCCATGGTTCGGAACACCCGCCCTTCCTAGGCTGGAACACGTCGACGACCAGCGACGATTCCCGAAGGAAGGCCCCTCCATGGCACGCCGCCAGCACCCCCAGACCGAGCCGTACGGCCGCCCCGGCGCCCACGCAGCGATCGAGCTGCGGGCGGTACGGCGCAGCTACGGCCGCGGCGGCGACGTCGTGCACGCCCTGCGCGGGATCGACCTGTCGCTGGACCGGGGCAGCTTCACCGCGGTGATGGGGCCGTCCGGCTCCGGCAAGAGCACCTTCCTGCAGTGCGCGGCCGGCCTGGACCGCCCGGACGGCGGCGAGGTCTACCTCGGCGGCGAGGAGATCACCCGGCTGAGCGAGAACCGGCTCACCAAGCTGCGCCGCAGCCGGATCGGCTTCATCTTCCAGTCCTTCAACCTGCTGCCCTCGCTGACGGTCCAGCAGAACGTGCTGCTCCCGCAGCGCCTCGCCGGTGAGCGCCAGGACCGCGCCCGGGCGCGGGAGTTGCTCGCCCAGGTCGGTCTCGGTGAGCACGCCGGCCGGCGGCCCGGCCAGCTCTCCGGCGGCCAGCAGCAGCGGGTGGCGATCGCCCGCGCGCTGATCACCGACCCGGACGTGGTCTTCGCCGACGAGCCGACCGGCGCGCTGGACACCCGCACCGCGCACGAGGTGCTCGGCCTGCTGCGCCGCGCCGTGGACACCATGGGCGCGACCGTGGTCATGGTCACCCACGACCCGGTGGCGGCCTCCTTCGCGGACCGCGCCGTGTTCCTCGCCGACGGCGCGTTCGCCGGCGAGCTGTACCACCCGGACCCGAACGCCGTCGCCGACCGCATGGTCACGCTGGCGGCGCGCCCGGTCGGAGCGGCGGCATGAGCAACGGACTCGCGCGCGCCTCGGTGCGCTTCCGGCCGGCCTCCTTCGTCGGCACCTTCCTGGCCCTGCTGCTCGGCGCGGCCATCGTGACGGCCTGCGGCACGCTGCTGCAGACCGGCCTCACCGCGAGCGTGCCGCCGAGCCGCTACGCCGCCGCCCCGGTGCTGGTCGCGCCGGACGCGGCCGTCGAGATCACCGTCAAGACCGGCGGGGACGAGGACGTCGAGAGCCTGCCCGTCCCCGAGCGGGCCCGGGTCGACGCGGCGCTGGCCGGGCGGATCGCGGCCCAGCCCGGTGTCGCGGCCGCCCGGCCGGACACCGCCTTCCCGATCCCGGCCGGCTCCGCCCCCGGCGTGCCCGGTCTGACCGGCCGGGGCATCGCCGCCCTCGGCATCGCCGGAGCGGGCGAGAAGCTGGTCGAGGGCCGTGCGCCCGGCGCGGGCGAGGTCGTCCTGGACGTCGACACCGCGCACGCCGCCCACCTCGCGCCGGGCGCCACCCTCGCGCTGACCGGGCCCGGTGGCGCCGGCACCTACCGGATCTCCGGCCTCGCCGCCTCCCCGGGGGCGGGCCCGCAGCATCCGGCCGCCACCGCGTGGTTCGCCGACCAGGTCGCCGACCGGATCTCCGGCCACCCGGGCCGGGTCGACGCGATCGCCGTCGTCCCCCGCGACGGCGTCACCGTCAAGGCCCTCGCCGCCCAGGTCCGCCAGGCCGTCGGCGGCGACGCCGAGGTGCTCACCGGCGACGCCCGCGGCGCCGTCGAGCAGCCGCTGCTCGCCGAGAGCCGGACCATGCTCACCGCCCTCGGCGGCTCCTTCGGCGGCATCGCCACCATGACCGCGGTGTTCGTCGTGATGAGCACCGTCGCCCTGGCGACCGGCCAGCGGGCCCGGGAGTTCGCCCTGCTGCGCGCCATCGGCGCCACCCCGCGCCAGATCCGCCGCACCATCGCCACCGAGGCGGTGCTGGTGGCACCGATCGCCGGCGCCCTCGGCATCCTCCCCGGCCTCGCGCTGGCCCGCTGGTGGTTCGGCGAGCTGGCCGACCGCGGCGCCGTCCCGGCGGCCGTGCCGCTGGACGTCGGGCCGATCCCGATGCTCGCCGCCGTGGCGACCTGCACGATCGCCGCGCTGACCGCCGGCTTCTTCGCCTCCCGCCGCCCGTCCCGGCTGCGGCCCAGCCAGGCCCTCGGCGCGGCGGCGGTCGAGGCCGGCCGCCCCGGCACGGTCCGGACCGTGGTCGGGCTGCTCTTCGCCGCCGGGGGTGTCTCGCTCGCCGCCGTCGCGGCCGGCCTGGACGGCTCGAAGGCCGCCAACACCGCCCTGGGCGTGGTGATGTGCTTCCTGATGGCCGTCGCCCTGCTCGGTCCCTGGGTGGCCGGGGTCGCCGCCGGGGTGTTCGGTCTCCCGCTGCGGGCCGGGGCCGGCGCGCCAGGTTCCCTCGCCGTCGACAACACCCGGGCCAACGCCCGCCGGCTGGCCTCCGCGATCACGCCGATCGTGATGGTCACCGCCTTCTGCGGCACCCTGCTCTTCATGCAGAGCACCATCACCCACGTCACCGGCGAGCAGGTGCGCACCGGCATCACCGCCGACCACGTGGTCGGCTCGACCGGCCCCGGCCTGCCCGCCGGCAGCGCCGACCGCGCCGCCAAGGTGCCCGGCGTGGACGCCGCCGTCGGCGTGCTGCGCACCAGCACGGTGTACCGCGACGGCAGCATGCTCGGCACTGCCAACACGCTCGGCATCAGCGGCGACCCGGCGAAGCTCCCCGCGGTGCTCGACCTCGGGGTGAAGAGCGGCTCGCTGGCCGAGCTCGCCCGTTCGGCCGACACCGTCGCCCTGGACGCCGGTCTGGCCGACGCCCTCGGCGTCACGGTCGGCGACCGCGCCCCGCTCTGGCTCGGCGACGGCACCCCGGTCAAGCCCACCGTGGTCGCCACCTACGAGCGCGGCCTCGGCTTCGGCCAGGTGCTGCTGCCCCGGGCGGCCGTCGCGGAGCACGTCACCGCCGGCTACGACAGCCAGCTGCTGGTCGCGGACGCCCCCGGTGCCGACCGGGCCGCCGTGGCCGCCGCACTGGGCAACCTCTCCGGCGCCGGCGCGACCACCGTCGCCGACCGGGCCGGCTTCGTCGCCGAGGCCGACAAGGCGCAGGAGATCGGCGCCTGGGCGAACACGGTGATGGCCGGTGTGCTGGGCGGCTTCGCCGCCGTCACCGCCGCCAACACCCTGGCGATGACGGTGCTGGACCGCCGCCGGGAGGTGGCGCTGCTCCGCCTGGCCGGGACGACCCGCCGTCAGGTGCGCGGCATGATGCGCTGGGAGGCGCTGCTGGTCGCCGCGACCGGGCTGGCGGTCGGTGCGGTGATCGCCTGGGTCACCCTGCTGCCGATCACCCGGGGCATCACCGGCTCGGCGCCGCACATCCCGGTCGGCCTCGCGCTGCCGCTGGCCGCCGGAGCGGTGCTGCTCTGCCTCGGCTCGACCGGCCTGCCGGCCCGCCTCCTGCTGCGGGCCCACCCGGTCGCGGCGGGCGGCGGCCGGCAGTAGCGGGGACCCCTGGGGGCTCCTGACGGCGCGACGGGCGGTGCGCGAGGGCGGCGCACCGCCCGTTCGGGTGGGCCGGGGGGTGGGGGTGTGGGCCTCGGGGCGGCCTCGGGGTGGCGGGACGGGCGGTGCGCGCGGGTGGCGTACCGCCCGTTCGGGTGAGGGCTCCGGCCCAGGCGGGCGCAACGGGGTGGTGATCGACCTGCCCCCGGTTCGGCGCCACGGATCCGGGAGCCCGGTCGGTTACGGTGTCGGCCGCGCCGTCCGGGGCCGAGCCGCCTCCGGAGGCGTTTCCCGTTCCCCCTCCGTCCAGGCCCGCCGGGCCGCTTCCCGTACCGGTTCCGCAGCCGTTCCCTCCGCAGCCGTTCCCGCCGTCGTCTCCTTCCGCAGTCAATCCTCCCGCCGTCGTTCCGCAGCCCCTTCGCACCCTTCCGCACCGGTTCCCGCCTCACGGCCGAGCAGAGAGAAGCCCACCCATGAGCAGTCCTCCCGTGGCCCCCGCGCCCCGTCGGCCGCTGATCCTGCTGCGGGCGAGCGCCACCGCGCTGGCCGCGCTGGCCGTCCTGCAGACCGCGCTGGCCGGCAGCTACCTCAACGGCCACTACGAGTCGCTCGCGCTGCACGAGGCTGCCGCGCGGGCGGTGCTCGTCGCGGCGTGCTGCCAGCTCGTGGCCGGGGCGCTGGTCCGCCGGCCCGGCCGTGACCGGCGCGGCCCGCGCGGGCCGTTGTGGCTCGCGGTGCTCCTGGTGGCAACGGTGACCCTGCAGACCGCCGTCGGCTACAACCGCGCGATCGGGGTGCACGTGGTGCTCGGGGTGCTGCTGGTCGGCGGCATCCTGGCCGGCCTGGCCGGCGCCTGGCGGCTGCCGCTGCCGGCCCGCGCCGGCGCCACCGCGGCCGACCCCGAGGGCGCCGGCCGGCTGCCCCGCCCGGGCGGACCGGTGGAGGTCGCCCAGTGAACCGCCGCCGGTTCCTGGGCATCGGCGCGGCCGTGGTCGGCACCGGCGGGATCGGCGCGTTCGCCCTCCCCTCGGCCACCCGGCTGCTGGCCGAGGCCCGGCCGGGCCGGCTGCTGCTCAGCGCGATGGAGCCGCCCGCCCCGTTCCAGGTGCCGCTCCCGGTGCCGCCCGTACTGAAACCGGTCCGCACCGACGGCACCACCGACTACTACGAGATCACCCAGCGGAGCGCGCGGCTGGAGATCCTGCCCGGCCTGCGGACCGAGGCCTGGACGTACGGCGGCAGCTTCCCCGGCCCGACCTTCGCCGTGCGGGCCGGGCGGCAGAGCGTGGTCCGCCACCGCAACGAGCTGCCGGTGCCCTCGGTGGTCCACCTGCACGGCGGCCACACCCCGGCGGACAGCGACGGCTACCCGACCGACCTGCTGCTGCCGGTCGGGGGCGGCGGTGCCCGGGGCGCCCAGGACATGGCCGGGATGGCGGGCATGCCGGGGATGGCGCACCACCCGGCCGACCCGGCCGCCGCCCGGACCGCCGACGGAGAGCGCACCTACACCTATCCGAACCACCAGCGCGCGGCCACGCTCTGGTACCACGACCACCGGATGGGCTTCACCGGCCCCGCCGTCTGGCGCGGCCTGGCCGGCTTCCACCTCGTCCACGACGACGAGGAGGACGCGCTGCCGCTGCCGCGCGGCGAACGCGACGTGCCGCTGATGCTCGCCGACCGCTCCTTCGCCGAGGACGGCTCCTTCCAGTACCCGGCCACCGATGCCGCGCTGGCCGTCCCCGGCGTCACCGACGACTACATGAACGGTGTCCTCGGCGACGTCATCCTGGTCAACGGCGCCCCCTGGCCCCGGCTCGCGGTGGACCGCGCCCGCTACCGGCTGCGCGTGCTGAACGCCTCCAACGCCCGCCTCTACCGCCTCGAACTCGATCCGCAGCCTTCCGGCGGCGACGCGCTGGTGCAGATCGGCGGCGACGGCGGCCTGCTGGAGGCCCCGCTGGCGCACGACGCGCTGGAGATCGCCCCGGCCGAACGCTTCGACCTGGTGGTCGACTTCGCCCGCTACCCGCCGGGGACGTCGGTCCGCCTGATGAACCGGTTCGGCACCGACCGGGACGCCGAGGTGATGGTGTTCGACGTGTCCTCGCGGACCGTCACCGACGACTCGGCCGTGCCCGAGCGGCTCTGCACCCTCGAACGGCTCGATCCGGCCGCCGCCGTGACCACCCGGACCTTCGGCTTCCGCCGCAGCCGCAACGACGGCTGGACGATCAACAACCAGCCCTACCAGCCGGGCCGTTCGCTGGCCCGGCCCGCCCTCGGCACCGTCGAGAAGTGGCGCTTCTTCACCGACGTCCACCACCCCGTCCACCTGCACCTGGACCCCTTCCAGGTGCTCTCGCGCAACGGCGCCGAACCCGGCCGCTACGACGCCGGCTGGAAGGACACCGTGGACCTGCGGCCGGCCGAGTCGGTGGAGATCCTGGTCCGCTTCACGGACTACCCGGGGACGTACATGCTGCACTGCCACAACCTGGAGCACGAGGACATGGCGATGATGGCGGACTTCGTCGTGGAGTAGCGCGCCGGCCGGGCCGGTGGCCACCGCTCCGTCCCCTCACCCGTTCGGCCGCGCGCCGGCGGGCGGCCGTCCCGCCCGCCGGCGCCTCGACGTGCCGGGCCCCCGCGGTTGACCTAGCGTCGCGGGAGGGGCACCGGCCCTGCCGTCCGACCGAGGAGCGCGCGCATGACCAGTCCCGCCGAACGCCGCCGGCGCGGCCGGGCCGCCCGCGAACGGGTCTCGCGCTCGGCCCACGGCCGCTGGATCCCCGCGGCCGACCGGCCCGACCCGATCGCCGTGCTGGAGCGGCAGGGGGCGGACCGGGTCGCCGAGCTGCTGCCGATCCGCTACGGCCGGATGGCCGATTCGGCCTTCGCCTTCCTGCGCGGCGCGGCCGCCGTGCTGGCCGCCGACCTCGCGGCCGTCCCCGACACAGGCATCACCGTCCAGCTCTGCGGTGACGCCCACCTGGCGAACTTCGGCATGTACGCCTCGCCGGAGCGGGCGCTGCTCTTCGGCCTGAACGACTTCGACGAGACCTACCCCGGCCCGTTCGAGTGGGACGTCAAACGGCTCGCCGCGAGCGCCGCCGTCGCGGCCCGCGACAACGGCAACGACGAGGCGCACGTCCGCCGGGCCGCGCTGACCGCCGCGCTCGGCTACGCCACCGCGATGCGGCGGCTGGCGGCGATGGGCGAACTCGACGTCTGGTACGCCCGGATCGACACCGAGGACCTCCTCCCGCTGATCAGCAGGTCCAAGCGCCGCAAGCGGGTCGAGGCCGGTATGGCGCACGCCCGGCGCCGCACCAGCCTGCAGGCCTTCGGCAAGCTCACCGAGGAACGGGACGGCCAGCGCCACATCATCAGCGAGCCGCCCCTGATCCAGCCGCTGACGAAGAACGAGTTCGGTGCCGTCGGGCAGATCTTCAGCGACTACCGGGCCACCCTCAGCGAGGACCGCCGCGTCCTGCTCGACCGGTTCCAGTTCGTCGACGCGGCGCGCAAGGTGGTCGGCGTCGGCAGTGTCGGGACCCGCTGCTACATCATCCTGCTGGAGGGGCGCGACGCCCGGGACCCGCTCTTCCTCCAGGTCAAGGAGGCCACCCGGTCGGTCCTGGAGGACCACCTGCCCGCCGGCAGCCGGGTCGGCGCCGAGGTGACCGGTACCCACGGCGGCCGCCGGGTGGTGGTCGGCCAGCACCTGATGCAGGCCGTCAGCGACATCTTCCTCGGCTGGACCACCGGCCCGGCCGGCCGCCACTACTACGGGCGCCAACTGCGGGACATGAAGGGCTCGGTGGAGATCGCCGACATGACGAGGTCCGGTCTGCGGGACTACGCGGACCTCTGCGGCCGCGCGCTGGCCCGCGCCCACGCCCGCTCCGGCGACCGGCTCGCCATCGCGGGCTACCTGGGCTCGTCGGACACCTTCGCGGAGGCGATCGCCGACTTCGCCGTCAGCTACGCCGACCGGACCGAGGCCGACCACGCCGCCCTGCTGTCCGCGATCGACGACCGGGTGATCACCGCGAAGCGGGGGATCTGACCCGGGCCGCCCGGGCCTCCGGGCAGGACTGTCAGGCCAGTTCGGGCAGCAGTGCGGTGAGCCGTCGCAGCTGGTCGCGCTGGTCGCGCTGGTCGGCGACGTCGAGCGCGCCCGGGCGGACGACGACATGGCGGGCCCCCGCGTCCCGGTACCGGGCGAGGCCGGCCACGATGTCCTCCGGCGGGCCGGTCACGACCGCCGCAGTGGGCGCCGGCGGCCGGGCGACGGGCTCGGGCGCCACCCGGTCGGCGGGGGTGCGGACCCCGCCGGTCGACGGGTTGGCGGGGGGCCGAGGCCCGTCGAAGGTCGGGGTCGGCGTCTCTCCGTGGCATCAACTCGTTTCTCCAGCAGCTGAGTTGGTGGCCAATCCGGGCGCCGGTGGGGCATGTGCATGACTTCGACAAGGTGATTCCTCGTCAGTAACATGGCGGCGCGGCCGTGCGAGCCGCCTCCCTGCCTCCACTGATCACGGGCGGTCGTGTCCTCGTCCGCCGCTCCGAAAGAGTCCTGTTGAAGAGTTCCCTCGGCATGGCGGTCCGCCCTGCCCTCGTCTCACTGGTGCTGCTCGGTGTCGCCGCGTGCGGGCCGACCTCGGGTGACCGGCCGGGCTCCGCGACGGCCGCCGCGACCGGCGGTGCCCCGGTCGCCGCCCCGGCCTCCGGTGCCGGCCACCCGGTCGCCGCCGTCACCCCGACCGGTTCGCCGCAGGCCCGGGCCGCCACCCCGGCCAGCGCGCCCACCGCCTCCGGGCGTCCCGCCGCCACCACCCTGCCGGTGGCGGCGGCGCAACCGGGCGCGCAGCAGGCCGCCGTCGGTGTGCCCGGTGCGGACGGCGCGGCCGTCTCCCCGGCGGCCCGGAACCTCCAGCTCACCGCGTACGACCCGGCCGCCGGTACGGCGGTCCTGGCGGCCGCGGGGCCGTCGGCACCCTCGGCGGGTCCGTCGGCGAGCGCGTCCGCCGGTTCGTCCGCGAGCCCGTCGCCGGGGTCGACGGCCGCGGTCGAGGCCGTCCGGCCCGGTCAGCTGATCGCCAGCCCGCCGACCGCCGCCGCGCCGCAGGGCGCCCTTGTCGCCGTCACGGCCGTCCGTTCGGCGAGCGGCGGGTCGGTCTCCCTGGCGACCCGGCCCGCGACACTGACCGAACTGCTCGGTGGGGCCGAGGCGGACGGCAAGGTGGCCGTCGACCCCCAGGCGATCAAGGTGACGCCCCTGGTCAAGGACGTCAAGGCGACCGTCGGCCGGGAGAACGGCACCACCACGGCCGACGCGTCCGGCACGCTGGAGGTCGACGTCAAGGCGCCGATCCCGCTCCCGGAGGGGCTGAGCGCCGACGCCTCCGGCTCCCTCCAGCTCCACCCCGCCGTGCACTTCGCGTACCACGGTGCCGGCGTGGGCAGTCCGCGCACCGCGTCGATCGGCTTCGACCTGGGCGCCCACGCCCAGTGGAAGGTCACCGGTGACTTCGCCCGAGACACCGGCGCCGCTCCGATCCGGGTGCCCTTCGCCAAGCTCCAGGCCAGCCCGGTCATCACGGTGGCCGGCCTGCCGGTCGTGGTGAACCTCGGGCTCACCTGCTACCTGGAGGTCAGCGCCGACGGCCAGGTCCACCTGGAGGCCGAACAGGAGGTCACCGGTACCTGGGCGGTGCACGCCGACTACGCCGGCGGGCGCGGCTGGACCTCGTCCACCGACGCCGCCGACACCAAGGTCTCCCCGGTCCACGTGCGGCTGACCGGCAAGGCGGCCGCCCGGGCCGCGCTGGGCGCCGAGGTGAGCGTCGGCCTGTACGACACCGTCGGCGTCGAGGCCACCGTGGCCCCGTACCTGCGGGCCCGGGCCGACGGCTCGCTCACCGTGGACGTCCCGGGCGGCGCGCCCCAACTCCAGGGCAGCTGGGCCCTGCTGGGCGGGGTCGACCTGAACGGCGCGCTGCTCGCCCATCTGAAGGTCTTCGGCACCCCGATCATCGAGGGCAAGCTCCCGCTGCCGCCGTTCCACCGCGAGTGGCCGCTGGTGTCCGGTGCGCTCCCCTCGCCGGCCCCGAAGGGCTGACTCGTCGTCCGTACCGCGGACCCCGGGCCGAATCGGCCCGGGGTCCGCGGCGTGCGAGGGGTCAGGCGCCGTCGTCGTCCTCCGTCGCGGCCTCCTTCCCGGCGCCCGCGGGCGCGACGCCGCTGAAGTTGTTGGCGGGCAGGAGGTAGTCGAAGCTGCCCGAGGAGGTGTGCGCACCGCCGGCGGGGCAGACGCCGTTGGTCGGGTTCCCGTTGAACCAGAGGCCGAAGCACTTGCCGCAGTACCGCCAGTTGGACTGTCCGAGGATGGCCACGGAGCTTCCTTTCCGGACGACTTCCCCGGGTCGGGGGAGGAGCGTCCCGTGGGGGGCATGCGTCCATGGTTCGGTGCCCGGAGTCCCGGACACATGAGGCAGGTGTCCCCTGTGCGGCAGGGACCTCCCGGACGACGTGTCAGTGGGCTGTGCGACAGTGGCCCGCATGCTGGCGATCGAGGTGCAGACGGAGAACGGGGAGCGGCACCTTCGGGTGACCGCCGAGGCGCTGGCCGCGCTGGTGCGCCGGATCGGCGGGCCGGGCGACCGCTTCCTGGTGGTGGAGCGGATTGCCGGCCCCGCCGAGGTGTTCGTCCAGGTCTGGCACGAGGCCGGTGGCGACTACACCCTGGAGCACCGCGAGGGCTCGAACGACCGCCATTTCCGGGTGCTGCTCGACGACCCCGGTCCGGTGATCGCCGCGATGACGGGCTGGGCCCGCCGGGCGGACGGCTGGGACACCGGCCTGGCCTGGCGGCGGCTCGACCTGACACCGGCGCCCGAGACGCCGGCGCCGCCGCTGGAGCTGCCCGACGACGACCGCAGGCAGCTGGAGGACCGCCTCCGTCAGAGCCTGGCCGGCGGTTACGCGACCCGGGCCGAACTCGCCGAACTGGCGGAGGACTACCTGGTCAAGGGTGACCGGCGACCGGTCTCGCCCGCGCAGGCCCGGGCGCTGGTCGACCGGATGTGGCGCGAGCGGGCCGAGGAGCAGGCCGGCTGGGAGGGCGAGACGGACGCCGACCGGCTCACCCGTGCCTTCGCGGCACTGGAGGCGGCCGGCATCACGGCCCGCGAGAACTTCACCTGCTGCCACTCCTGCGGACAGGCCGAGATCGCCGGCGCGGGCTCGCCGGACGCCCGGGGCTTCGTCTACTTCCACTCCCAGAGCACCGACGCGGCCGCCGCCGGCCACGGGCTGTCGCTGTACTACGGGGGCTTCGACGACTCGGCGGAGACCACCGCCGCCGTCGGCCGTGAGGTGGTGGCCGCCCTGGCGGTGGCCGGCCTGCCGGCGGACTGGGACGGCGACCCGGCCAGTGCCGTCGAGGTGCGGCCGCTGGACTGGCGCCGGCGGCTCGTCGGCTGAGCGCGCGCACCCGTTCCTCGGGACCGGCCGGATGACGCCCGTCCCCGGGCCCGGCACGTGGACATCCGGGCGGGGTGACGGGAGGATCGGCGCATGACAGCTGACGGACCGTTGACCGAGGAAGACCTCAGCGCAATGGAACGGCGCGCCGCCGCGGCGGCGCCGGGCCCGTGGACCGCCTGGCTGGAGGGTCGCCACGGCGTCGGCGGCGACAGCTTCATCCAGGTCCGCCCCGAGGCGGAGCCGGACGACGAGATCTACGTCAGCCGCTTCGTCGAGGGCGCCCGACTGCCCGGACAGGACCCGAGGCTCGACGCGGACATCGACTTCATCGCGGCCGCCCGCCAGGACGTCCCCCGCCTGATCGCCGAGGTGAGGCGGCTGCGGGCGGCAGCGGCGGACCGGTCCCGCGGCTGGTGACCGCTGGGAGGTAGGGCCCCGGCATCCTCCGTCCGGCACCTCCGCACAGGAAGTCGGCCGGTCCGACTCCCTGCGCGGAGGCCGGGGAGGCTCAGCTCATCGACCTGAGGTGGCGGCGGGTTCCACTGACGTCGGGGCGTGCGGTGTCCGGAAAAGGGCCGGGACTCTTCGAGGACACCGGCCTGGGGGTCGAGGCCGCGACCGCCGCCGGTACGGCGTCCGTGCGGGTGCCCGGCCCCGGGGGTCGGTGACCGGGCAGCCCCGCCCGGCGGACGGGGCAGCCCGCGGCCGGTCCTCAGCCCGTCTCAGACCGGTCTCAGGCCGGTCTCAGGCCGGTCTTCAGGCCGGGGTGAGCAGGTGCAGGGCGTCGGGGACGGCCTCGACGTCGACCGGCAGGGCGGCCATGAACTCGCCGTCGGCGTAGGCGGTGATGCCGGGGGAGTCGATCCGCAGCGAGGGCGTGCGGTGGGTGGTGACCTCCGGGTGATCGACGTGGGTGCCCTTGAAGAGGGTGGGGAAGAAGCGGGCGATGCGGTGGCGGGGCATGGCGTCGACCAGGGTGATGTCGAGCAGGCCGTCGGTGGGGTCGGCGGTGGGGCAGATGAGCATGCCGCCGCCGTAGCTGCTGGTGTTGCCGACGGCCGCGAGGGTGAGGTCGCGCGCGATGACGGTGCCGTCGGCGAGGGTGAGGCGGAAGGGGAGCGGGCGGAGGTTGGCGAACTCGACCAGGATGGCGAGGTTGTAGCGCATCCTGCCGTGCGGCCAGCGCAGCCGGTTGGTGCGGTCGCTGACCAGCGAGTCGAAGCCGCTGGCGAGGACGGAGCCGAACCAGCGCCGCGTGCCGTCCGCCGAGGTGATCCGGCCGAGGTCCACCGTGCGGGTGTGGCCGGCGGCGATGACGTCGGCCGCCGCCTCCGGCTCGCCGCGCGGCAGCCCGTACGCGCGGGCGTGGTCGTTGCCGGTGCCCGCCGGGACGACGCCCAGGGGGACGTCCGTCCCCGCGGCGGCCTGGAGGCCGAGGTTGATCATGCCGTCGCCGCCGACGACCACCAGGGCGTCGCAGGAGCCGGCGGAGACGGCCGCGCGGGCCAGGTCGAGCGACTCCTGGGCCGACGAGCCCGACTGGGCGTCGACCTCGACGCCCAGGGCGCGCAGCCGGTCGGTGGCGCGGCGGGCCGCCGGCTCGGCGTGGCCGGCGGCCGCGGCCGGGTTGGTGAGGAGAACGACCCGGGTGATGGTTCTCCGGTCGGTCATGGGATCAGCTTGCCGGGGTTGAGGATGCCCGCCGGGTCCAGCTCGGCCTTGACCGCGCGCAGGATGCGGACGCCCAGCTCGCCGATCTCCTCGGCCATCCAGGGCCGGTGGTCGGCGCCGACGGCGTGGTGGTGGGTGATGGTGCCGCCGTTGGCGAGGATGGCGTCCCCGGCGGCGCGCTTGGCGACGGCCCAGCGGGCGAGCGGCTCCTCGCCGAGCGCGGCGACGACGGTGAAGTAGAGCGAGGCGCCGGTCGGGTAGACGTGCGAGATGTGGCAGAGCACGAGGGCGCCGGGCAGGGCGCCGGTCAGCGCGGTGGTGACCGCCAGGCGGAGGTCGGCGAGCCGGCGCCAGTCGGTCGCGGTCTCCAGGGTCTCGCAGAGCGCCCCCGCGCTCAGCAGCGAGTCCCGCAGGTACGGCGCGTTGAACCGGCCGTGCTCCCAGGCCCGGGCCGGTGCCTCGCCGAGCGAGGTGGCGCCGGCGGCGAGCAGGACGTCCCGGGTGAGCCGGTGACGGGTCGCGACCTGGTCGGCGGAGCCCTCGAAGACGGTGACCGCCAGGCAGCCGGTGACGGCGGGCTCGCCGCCGATCTTCTCCGTCATCGCGAGGTTGACCATGGTCTCGGCCTCGTCGGAGAGCCGGATCACCGTCGGACCGGTGTCCTGCTGCTCGACCGCGCGCAGTGCGGCCGCGCCGGTGGCGAAGTCCGGGAAGGACCACGCCTCGTAGGCCTTCACGGCGGGCACCGGGTGGATCCGGACGCGGACGGCGGTGATCACGCCCAGCGTGCCCTCCGAGCCGAGGAAGAGTTCACGCAGGTCGGGGCCGGCGGCGGAGGCGGGGGCGCGGCCGAGGTCCAGCACGCCCGCCGGGGTGACGACCCGCAGGCCGCGCACCATCTCGTCGAAGCGCCCGTACCCGGCGGAGTCCTGGCCGGAGGAGCGGGTGGCCGCGAAGCCGCCGATGGTGGCGAAGCGGAAGCTCTGCGGGTAGTGGCCGAGTTCGAAGCCGTGCTCGGCGAGCAGCGCCTCGGCCGCCGGGCCGGTCAGGCCCGCGCCCAGGACGGCCTCGCCGGAGGTGGCGTCCAGGTCGAGCAGCCCGTCGAGGCGGCGCAGGTCGAGCGAGACGACGGCGGTGAGGCCGCCGCGCTCCGGGTCGAGCCCGCCGACCACGCTGGTGCCGCCGCCGAACGGGACCACGGCGATCCGGCGCTCGGCGCAGAGCGCGAGCAGGGCGGCGATCTCGTCCTCGCCGCCCGGCAGCACGACGGCGTCCGGCGCGTCCTGCGGCTCGCGGCTGCGGCGGCGCAGCAGGTCGGGGGTGGACTTGCCGCCCGCGCGGGGGAGGCGGTCCGCGGAGGCCGCGCTGACGTGGGTCTCGCCGACCACGGCGGCCAGCGCCTTCAGGTCCGCCTCGGTCAGCCGCGAGGGCCGCAGGGTGACCTCCTCGGCGGCGGGCCCGGGGGCCGCGTCGCCGGTGACGCCGAGGGCGGCGGCCAGCAGGGCTTTGATGTCGGCCGACAGCTCCTTGGCGAGGGCCGGGTCGCCCCAGGCGTCCCACTTCATCGGGGGGAGCGGCAGCGCGGCGTGGGCCGGTCCCGCTTGCGTCTCAGGTGCCATGCGTTACAGTTTCACACATCATGTCAAGTAGTAACGATGATCACGACGGCCGTCCGGTCGGCCCCGGGGCGGGCACCGAGTCCCACGGCGCGGAGTCCCGTGGCGTGGAGTCCCATGGCGCGGAGGCCCGTGGCGCGGAGTCGCGCGGCCCTGCGCAGCGTGGAGCCGAGCCGCGTGCGGCCGAGCCGTCGGGAGCCGAGCCGCGTGCGGCCGAGCCGCGCAGTACCGATGACGCCATTCTCGACGCCGCCGCCGAACTGATCGTCCACCTCGGCGTGCGCCGCACGCAGTTGGCCGAGATCGCCCGGCGCGCGGGGGTCAGCCGGCCGACCGTCTACCGGCGCTGGCCGGACGTCCGGGCGGTGATCGGGGCCCTGCTCACCCGGGAGATCCTGGCGACCCAGGCCACCGTCCCGCTGGTGGGCGAGGACCGCGCCGCCTTCGTCGAGGGCGTCGTCGAGGTCGCCGTCCGGCTGCGCGACCACCCGGTGCTCGCCGCCCTGCTGCGCTCGGCCGACTCCGACGCGCTCTTCGAGTACGTCGTCGAGCGGCTCGGCACCAGCCAGCTCGGGCTGCTGGAGGCGTTGCGCACGGGCATCGAACAGGGCCAGGCGCACGGCTCGATCCGCGCCGGCGAGCCTGTCGAGCTGGCCGCGATGGTGCTGCTGATCGCCCAGTCCACCGTCCAGTCGCACCGCATGGTGGCGCAGCTGCTGCCGGAGGCGGCCTGGCGGCGCGAGCTGGCCCGGGCGCTGAACGGATACCTCGCGCCGTGACCGCTCGCGGGGTTCGGGCCGGGGCGGCGGCCCGTCGCGCGGCCGCCTGCCCTGCGGCCGCCCGCCCCGCGGTCGAACGCCCCCTGACCGCTCGCGTCCTACCCTGCACGCCGTGACGAACGGATACCTCGCGCCATGACGATCAACGCCGGGCCTTTCGCCGGAACCACTCGACTCAGCTCCCGCCGGCGGGAGGTGGAGCTGGACGCGCTCGCCGCCACCCCGGCCGTCGACCTGCTGGTCGTCGGTGGCGGAGTGACCGGCGTCGGCGTGGCGCTGGACGCGGCCGCGCGCGGGCTCCGCGTCGTCCTCGTCGAGGCCCGCGACCTGGCCTTCGGCACCAGCCGGTGGAGCTCCAAGCTGGTCCACGGCGGCCTGCGCTACCTCGCCTCCGGGCGGATCGGCGTGGCCCGGGAGAGCGCCGTCGAGCGCGGCGTGCTGATGACCCGCACCGCCCCGCACCTGGTTCGCCCGCTGCCGCAACTCGTCCCGCTGCTCCCGGGGTTGCTGCGCCCCGGGCAGGCGTCGCTGGTCCGGGCCGGTTTCCTCGCGGGCGACGCGCTGCGGGTGAGCGCGCGCACGCCCGGGGCGGTGCTGCCCCGGATGCGCCGGGTGGACGCCGCCCGGGCCCGCCAACTGGTGCCCGGCGTACGGTCGGTGGGCCTGGCGGGTGCGCTGGTCGCGCACGATGGCCAACTGGTCGACGACGCACGGCTGGTGGTGGCACTGGCCAGGACGGCCGCGCAGTACGGCGCCACCGTGCTGACCCGGGTCCGGGCGGAGGAGGTCACCGGCAGCTCGGTCCGGCTGGTCGACAGCCTGACCGGGCAGTCCCTGGTCGTCACCGCCGGCGCGGTCGTCAACGCCACCGGCGTCTGGGCGGGCGAGGTCGACCCGTCGATCCGGCTGCGGCCCAGCCGGGGCACCCATCTGCTGGTCGACGCGGCCGCGCTCGGCCACCCCGTCGCCGCGCTCACCGTGCCGGTGCCGGGCTCGACCAGCCGGTTCGTCTTCGCACTGCCGCAGCAGCTCGGCCGGGTGGCGATCGGGCTGACCGACGAGGACGCGCCGGGACCGGTCCCGGACGAGCCGCAGCCGACCGAGGCCGAGCTCGACTTCCTCCTCGACACCGTCAACGCGGCCCTGGCCACCGAGTTGACCAGGGCGGACGTGCGCGGCGCCTACGCCGGGCTGCGGCCGCTGATCGACACCGGCGGCGGCAGCACGGCGGACATCTCCCGCCGGCACGCGGTGCTGGAGTCCCCGTCCGGGGTGATCACGGTGGTCGGCGGCAAGCTCACCACCTACCGGCGGATGGCCGAGGACGCGGTGGCCACCGCCGTCCGCCTGCGCGGCCTGTCGGCCCGCGACTGCTGGACGGCCCGGCTGCCCCTGGTCGGCGCGCCCGGGCACCGGGACAGCCGGCCGGCGCCGGAGGGCGGCGTGCCCGCCTCGCTGCTCGCCCGGCACGGCGGCGCGGCCCGTGAGGTCCTGGCGGCGGGCGGCGCCGAGCCGATCGCCGAGGGCATCGACGTGACCCGTGCCGAGATCGCCTACGCGGTGACGCACGAGGGCGCCCTGGACGCCGGGGACGTGCTCGACCGGCGGACCCGGATCGGGCTGGTCGCGGCGGACGCCGCCCGGGCCCGGGCAGCGGTGGAGGAGATCGTGGAGCAGTCCCTGGCGGGGTAGCGGCTCGGCACGGGTCCTCATCGCCGGGCCCTCGCCGCTGGGCGGCGGAACGCCGGTCCTCACCGCCGGGCTCTCGCCGTTGGGCGCCGGACGCCCGACCCTCAACGCCGGGCTCTCGCCGCCCGGCCTGCAACGCCCGGTGCCGGAAACGCCTCACTGCTCGACGCGTTCCGGCACCGGGTGGACGGTGCCGTCCAGGTCGACCGTGCAGGTGAGCGGGTGCTCCGCCGAGCCGGTCCGTTCCAGTCGGACCGAGACCGGCAGAGGGGGCTCCTCGGGCAGCCGGACGGCCAGGGTGAGCGGGTAGAGGCCGTGGCCGTGGACGCGGTGGAAGGCACACTCCCGGCCGTCCACCAGCAGTTCGGTCTCGGTGATCCAGCCCGAGCGGACGTTCACGGTGACGGAACGGCCCGCCCGGTCGAGGTGGAAGCTGTACCGGCGGCGCATGGCACCTCCCGCGCGGGGGTCCTGGCCCGCACGGCCAGTCTAGGCCGGACCTCGCGGCGTGGCCGGGCTGCGTGCTCCGCCACCTGGGCGGGGCACGGGCCCCGCCCACGGCCTTCGCGGTCAGACCAGGCGGCCGCCGCCGTCGACGTGCAGGACCGTTCCGGTGACGAACGGGCTGGCCATCGAGAAGAGGACGGCGCGGACCAGGTCGTCCGGGCTGCCGACCCGGCGGGCGGGGTTGCGCTCGGCGACCGCGCGCAGGAACGGCTCCTTGTCGGTGCCCATCCGGTCCCAGGCGCCGCTGTCCACGATGCCGGGGGAGACGGCGTTGACCCGGACCGGGGCGATCTCCACCGCGAGGGCCTGCACCAGGAAGGCCAGCGCGCCGTTGGTGGCGGCCATCACCGTGCGGGCGGGCGCCGGGCGCCAGGCGGCGACGCCGGAGAAGAAGGTGAACGAGGCGCCGTCCGGCCCGTCGGTCGCGGCCTGGCCGGCCAGGTGCTTCGCGAGCAGCAGCGGGCCGACCACCTTGGCCGCGAACGCGCGCTGGACGTCGGCGAGTTCGAGATCGGCGAGCGGGCCGTTGGCGGGCATCGCGGCGGTCGAGACCAGGTGGTCGAACCGGCCGGTCGCGGCGGCGAGGGCGGCGATCGACGCCTCGTCGGTGAGGTCCACGGGGACGACCCGGGACGGGCCGGACAGCTCGCCGGCGGTCCACTCCAGCTTGCGCGGGTCGGGGCCGGCCAGGACCAGTTCGGCGCCGGCCGCGGAGGCGGTGCGGGCGAGCGCGCGACCGGTGTTCGAGCCGGCGCCGACGACCACGACGCGGCGCCCTTCGAGGGCGGCGGGGGCGAGGGCGGGCGCGGTGGCAGGGGAGGTGGCGGTCATGATCGATACTCCGGGAGCAGGGGGCGGTTTCGTGTTCCACCCTGCGCCGAGCTGCACCGATGCGTCCAAGGCTTGTCTTTTCGCCGAGCCATAAACTCTGTGCATGGCCACTCTCCGACAGCTCGAATACCTGGTGACCGTCGTCGACACCGGCTCGTTCACCCGGGCCGCCGAGCTGCTGCACGTCACCCAGCCCGCGCTCTCCCACCAGGTACGGGCACTGGAGCGGGCCGTCGGCGGGACGCTGCTGGAGCGCCTGCCGCGTGCCGTCCGGTTGACGCCGATGGGCCGGGCGGTGCTCCCGCACGCCCGCGCCGCGCTCGCCGACGCCGAGCGCCTGCGCACCGCGGCCCGTCTCGCGGCCGGTCTGGACACCGGTGAGCTCGAACTCGCCACCGTCTACTCGATCAGCCTCGGCATCCTGCCGCCGGTGCTGCGGGCCTGGCACCGGCTCCACCCGAAGGTGCGGATCCGGCTGCGCGAGTACGCCCACAACGACGAGCTGCGCGCGGCGATGGCGGCCGGTCAGGCCGACGTCGCGGTCGGTACGCCGCCGCCGGACTGGGAGGGGCCGATCCGGGAGCTGGGCGTCGAGGAGTTCGTGCTGGCGCTGCCGGCCGAACCGGACGCGGTGCCGGCGGGCCGGGTGGTCCGGCTGGCGGACCTGTCCGGGCGCGACTGGGTGCACTACGCGCCGGGCAACGGCCTCGCCGACCTGCTCGACGGGGCGTGCGCGGAGGCCGGGTTCCGGCCGAGGGCCGCGGTGCGGACCGAGCAGACGGCCGCCGCGCCGCTGCTGGCCGCGGCCGGGCTGGGGCCGGCCCTGGTGCCCGCCAACCTCGTCCCGCCGGGCTTCGACGGCCTGGTCCGCCTGCCCGAGCCGCCCGTGCGGCGCCCGCTCGCGGCGTACACCCGGACCCGGCCGGATCCGCTGACGGCGGCCTTCGTCGACCTGCTGGCGCGGCAGGCCTGCCTGCTGCCGCCGCACGTCGCCGAGCTGCTCGCGGGGGCGGGGGCGGTCGAGGCGGCGGCGGTCGAGGCGGGGGCGGCGGCGGAGCCCGGTGAGTAGGTCGGTGACGTGCGGGGAGCGGGTCGGACGGCCGGCGCGCGCGGGTGGGTGCTGCCGGGGGCGCACGACGGGGGCGCATCAGGTCGGATGGATTCTCGTGATCTCTACAGTGTTGTAGATTCTTTCGGAGGGAGAGCAACCGAGGAGGGCATCGTGGGAGTTTCGCTGGCCAAGGGTGGCAATGTCTCGCTGACCAAGGAGGCGCCGGGCCTGACCGCCGTCATCGTCGGTCTGGGCTGGGACGTGCGGACCACCACCGGGGCCGACTACGACCTGGACGCGAGCGCACTGCTCTGCAACGCGCTCGGCAAGGTGGTCTCGGACCAGCACTTCGTCTTCTTCAACAACCTGCGCAGCCCCGAGGGTTCGGTCGAGCACAGCGGCGACAACCTGACCGGTGGCGGCGACGGCGACGACGAGCAGATCAGGGTCGACCTCGACGCGGTGCCGGCCGGGGTGGCCAAGGTGGTCTTCCCCGTGTCGATCTACGACGCCGACGCCCGCCTGCAGAGCTTCGGCCAGGTCCGCAACGCGTTCATCCGGATCGTCAACCAGGCCAACGGCCAGGAGATCGCCCGGTACGACCTCTCCGAGGACGCCTCGACCGAGACCGCGATGGTCTTCGGTGAGCTGTACCGCAACGGCGCCGAGTGGAAGTTCCGCGCCATCGGCCAGGGGTACGCCTCCGGCCTGCGCGGCATCGCCACCGACTACGGCGTCAACGTCTGAGACGCCGGCGCCACCCCCGGACCGTCGACGCGGCGGTCCGGGGGTGAATCACCCTGACATTCAGGGGTTCTGACGCCCCGTCGGTGGACGGCCGAGCGCGTGGCCGCCGAACCCGCCCGTGCCGGCGACCTGTTGGCGCCACCAGGCGGTCATCGCGCCCTCGTCCATGGTCGCCCAGTCGGGCGCCCCGGTCACCTGGGCCCGCCCGAGCCGCCGGCCGACCTCGACCATCTCCCGCCCCACCGTGCCGCGTTCGCGGTCGTACGCGGGCAGCAGCTCCGCCCAGGAGTCCGCCGCCCGCCAGGCGTCCTCGAAGGCGCAGGCGTCCTGCACGGCCTTGACCGCGCCGCTGGTGTTGTGCGGGCGGACGACGGTGGCCGCGTCCCCGGCGAGCAGCAGGCGCCCGGCGGTCCGGCGCGGCGCCGCGAGGTCGTAGATCGGCTGGATGAAGGTCCGCTCGCGGGGGGAGAGCGCGACGACCCCCGCCCAGTAGGAGGGCAGGTGCCGCTCGGCCAGCTCGGCCAGTTCCTCGAACTGCCCGCCGGTGAGCGCGCCGGCCGGGACGCTGGTCGGGTCACCCGGCCGAAGCCAGGCCGGGGTCGGCGCGTAGAAGACGAAGTTGACCTGGGTGGAGCCCGGGATCAGGCCGGGTATGCGGTAGAGCACCACCTGGCCGCCGGGGTAGCAGACCGTGATCACCTCGTGCTCCGGCCAGAGTGCCGCGCCGCCGGGCAGCCCGTCCAGCAGCCGGGCGTCGAAGCTGCCGCGCCAGCAGACGTAGCCCGCGTACTCGGGCCGGGCCTCGGGGCAGACGGCCTCGCGGACCACCGAGCGGTACCCGTCGGCGCCGATCACCAGGTCGTACGGCTCGCGTCCGCCGGCCGCGCCGGTCACCCAGGCGTGGTCGGCGCCGGTGCCCGGGGCGCCGGCACCGGAGGTGCCGTTCCCGACGGCGGGGACGGCCTCGCCGAGCCGGAACTCCACACTGTCCGGGGTGCGTTCGCGCAGCGACTGCCAGAGCACGCCCCAGTGGTAGGAGCGGAACGGCATCCCCTGCGCCCAGAGCAGCCGCCCGCGCGGTCCGCCCCCGCCGTCGGGATCGCGCGCCAGCCAGTGCCGTTCGGTCAGCCGGTGCCACCGCATGCCGTCGTCGAGGTGGCCGGCGCCCGCCAGTTCGGCGAAGCGGTCCTCCAGGACGCAGAGGCCGACGCCGCGGTCCTCCAGCCGGCCCGGGCTGCGCTCCAGCACGACCACCCGCTCCGCCCCGCCCCGGGCGGCCGCCCGTGCGAACGCGCACCCCGCGATGCTGCCGCCGACCACGGCTATCGATCCGCCTCGCACAGTCGTCCCCTCCCCGGGGTTCCTCCGAACCCCCGCCGGTCCCGGGGTTCCTCCGAACCCCCGCCGAGGAGGAACCCTACGCACATCCCGCCCCGAGCTGACGGGCGGTCAGGCAATTTCGGACGCGGCCGGGCGGGCCGGCCGTCGTCCCGCGCAGGGTGCCTTTATGCAACTAGTTGCATACTCGGCTCCACGTCCCCTACCGTGTGGTAACAACGAGCCGCCGCACGCCGCACAGGAGACGCCGATGAGCACCGACCCCCACCGGGCCCGGAAGCCGTACCCGCACCTGCTGAGCCCGCTCGACCTCGGCTTCACCACCCTCCCCAACCGCGTGATCATGGGATCGATGCACGTCGGCCTGGAAGAGGCGCCGAACGGCTTCGAGCGGATGGCCGCGTTCTACGCCGAGCGCGCCTGCGGCGGCGTCGGCCTGATCGTCACCGGCGGCATCGCCCCCAACGAGGCCGGCCGGCCCTGGGGCGGCGGCGCCATGCTCACCACCGAGGCGGAGGCCGACCGGCACCGCGTCGTCACCGACGCCGTGCACGCCGCCGGCGGCCGCATCGCGATGCAGATCCTGCACTTCGGCCGTTACGCCTACCACCCCGACCTGGTCGCGCCCAGCGCCCTCCAGGCCCCGATCAGCCCGTACGTGCCGAACGCCCTCACCGCCGAGCAGGTCGAGCAGACGATCGAGGACTTCGTCCGCTGCGCCGCCCTCGCGCAGCGGGCCGGCTACGACGGCGTCGAGATCATGGGCTCCGAGGGCTACCTGATCAACGAGTTCACCGCCGCCGCCACCAACCACCGCGAGGACGAGTGGGGCGGCGCCTACGAGAACCGGATGCGCTTCCCGGTCGAGATCGTCCGCCGGGTCCGCGAGCGGGTCGGCCCCGACTTCATCCTGGTCTACCGCCTCTCCATGCTCGACCTCGTCCCCGGCGGCTCCACCCTCGCCGAGGTCGTCCGGCTCGCCCAGGCCGTCGAGGCGGCCGGCGCGACCATCATCAACTCCGGCATCGGCTGGCACGAGGCGCGGATCCCCACCATCGCCACCTCCGTCCCGCGCGGCGCCTACGCCTGGGTGACGAAGAAGGTGATGGGCTCGGTCGGCATCCCGCTCGTCACCAGCAACCGCATCAACACCCCCGAGATCGCCGAGCAGTTGCTCGCCGACGGCTGCGCCGACCTCGTCTCGCTGGCCCGCCCGCTGCTCGCCGACCCAGACTTCGTCGCCAAGGCGCAGGGCGACCGCTCCGCCGCCATCAACACCTGCATCGGCTGCAACCAGGCCTGCCTGGACCACACCTTCAGCGGGCAGATCACCTCCTGCCTGGTCAACCCGCGCGCCTGCCACGAGACCGAACTCGTCCTCGCACCCACCAAGCGGCGCAAGCGGATCGGCGTCGTCGGCGCCGGGCCGGCCGGGCTCGCCTTCGCCGTCTCCGCCGCCGAACGCGGCCACGGCGTCACCCTGTTCGACGCCGCCGACACCGTCGGCGGGCAGCTGAACGTGGCCCGGCGGATCCCCGGCAAGGAGGAGTTCGACGAGACGCTGCGCTACTACCGCACCCGGCTGACCGAGTTGGCGGTCGAGCTGCGCCTCGGCGCACTGGTCGACGCGGAGCAGCTCGCCGCCGAGGGCTTCGACGAGATCGTCCTCGCCACCGGCGTCACCCCGCGCACCCCGGCCGACCTCCCGGGCGTCGACCACCCCAGCGTGGTCGGCTACCTGGACGTGCTGCGCGACGGCGCGCCCGTCGGCGAGCGGGTCGCCGTCCTCGGCGCGGGCGGCATCGGCTTCGACGTCGCCGAGTACCTCACCGACCAGGGCGACGCCGCCAGCCTCAACCCGCCGGTGTTCCACCGCAAGTGGGGCATCGACCCGGAGTACCGCGAGCGCGGCGGCCTCACCCGCCCCGAGCCGCCCCGCCCCCCGCGCAGCGTCCACCTGATGCAGCGCAAGGCCACCAAGGTCGGCGCCGGCCTCGGCAAGACCACCGGCTGGATCCACCGCACCGAGCTCAAGCACCGCGGCGTCACCATGGTCGCCGGCGCGAGCTACGAACTGATCGACGACGCCGGCCTGCACTTCGTCGTGGACGGCGAACGGCAGCTCCTGCCCGTGGACACCGTCGTCCTCTGCACCGGCCAGGAACCCCGCCGCGACCTGGACGCCGCCCTGCGCGAACTCGGCATCACCCCCCACCTGATCGGCGGCGCCGACGTGGCCGCCGAACTCGACGCCAAACGCGCCGTGAAGCAGGGCACCGAACTGGCCGCCACGATCTGACGGGGGCGGTTGCTCCGGTGGGATCTAGGATCGGGGCATGTCCCTGCCGCACGCCATCCTGACCGCCCTGCTGGAGAAGCCGTCCTCGGGGCTGGAGCTGACCAGGCGGTTCGACAGGTCGATCGGGTTCTTCTGGTCCGCCACCCATCAGCAGATCTACCGGGAGCTGGGCCGGCTGGAGACCGCCGGACTGATCCGGGCGCTCCCGCAGGACGGGCCGGTGCGGGGGCAGAAGAAGGAGTACGACGTCCTGCCCGCCGGCCGCGCCGAGCTCGAACGGTGGACGGCCGGCGGGGACGACCCGAAGGCCGTCCGCGAGCCGCTGTTGCTGCGGCTGCGCGCGGCGGCGGTGGTCGGCACGACCGGGCTCGACGCCGAGCTGGCCCGCCACCTCGCGCTGCACCGTGCGCAGTTGGCCGACTACCGGGAGATCGAGCGCCGCGACTTCCCGTCGGGCCGGGCGGCGGAGGGTGGCCGGCCCGCCGAGGGCAGCGAGCCGGCCGACGGGGACCGGCTGCGGCACGCCGTACTGCGGGCCGGAATCGGGCTGGAGTCCTTCTGGGTGGAGTGGCTCACCGAGACCCGGGCCGCCCTGCCCGCCGACCCCTCCCGACCTGACCTCCCTACAGCCTGACCTGCGACGATGCCGCGTGGCGGGCGCGGCCGCAGGCCCGGTGGGACACTGAGTGCCTGTCCCTGCCCGACTCCCGATCGGGGGCCGTATGTCTCACCCGAGGCCTCTCCTCGCCCTCACCGCCGCAGCCGTGGTCACCGTGCTCACCCTCGGGGCGGCCGGTATCGCCACCGGCTCCGCGGCCCCGTCGACCGTGACGATCCGGGCGGCCGCGCCGGTCGGCCAGCTCCCCACGGCCGACCAGCTGAAGGCGGCCCTGCTGAGCAACACCGAACTCGGCCCGAACTTCTCCGAAGTCCCGGTCGCCGACAGCCCGACGGCGGCGGGCGGCGCCTCCCCGGTCGCCGGCTGCGACGCGCTCCGCGCGCTGCTGAACGGGAACGAATCCGGGCCGTCCTCTCAACTGCCGCACCAGGAGATCGAGTTCGACGGCCCCGACGGCAACCCGATGCTGACCGAGTCGCTCACCGCCGAGGACGCCACCCAACTCACCAGCGACCTCACCGTGGTGTCCGACGCGTTCACCGACTGCCACAGCCTCACCTTCAACGACGGGACCGACGCCTCCGTGACCTTCACCGTCACCCCCGTCACCCTGGGCGACCGCAAGGACGCCCCCGCCGTCCGCCTCGACGGCACCCTCGCCGGCGTCCCGCTCAGCGGCTACCTCGCGGTCGAACGCTTCGGCACCGTCGCCCTCTCCTACGGCTTCTACCAGCGCGACGACCCCTCCTCCCAACTCGCCTCCCTCTACTACCGCGCCGCCGTCGCCAAGGCCGAACGCACCCTCGGCACCCCCGCCGGCACCGCCACGGCCCCACCCGCCTCCGTCTGACCCCCTCGACAACGCCGCACGGCCCCCTCCCGAGCACCACTCGGAAGGGGGCCGCAGGCGTGCGCAGCGGCGCTCAGCGCGTCTGGGCCTCGAAGTACCAGCGCTGGTTCGGAGCGCCGTTGCACTGCCAGACCCCGAGCGCGCTCCAGAAATGTTTGCGGAGCTCGCCGACCGGCCGTTGACCCTCAACCGGAGAACAGCCGCCACGCGGCATTCACCAGGTCCACCTGTGGTCGGCGTTGTCGGCGCACGGCCATTGGACGGCCTTCTGGCCCTGGTCCGTGCTGGCCTGCCAGATGGCGAGGCATTGGCCTGATCCGCGGTTGACGAGTGTGTAGACGGCCTCACCGTCCTGGTAACGATCCACCTGCTTGGTCCAGTGCTGGTCCGTGTTGCCGTTGCATTCCCACTGGATTGCCGACTCGCCGGCGACCTGGCTTCCGCCGTTGATGCTGAGGCAGAGATGGGAGTTGGCATTGACGATCTCTACATACGGAGTGCCCGGCACCGGGCGAGCGGACCACCGCTGGTCGGCCAGACCGAGGCAGCCCCACTGAATGGACGTCTCGCCGGGAACCGTGCTCCCGGCCGGAATGGCGAGACATTGCCGGGAATTCTGGTTGACGATCGGGATGGCGGGCTGGCGGACATCCGTGGACAAGGAGTAGGCATTGGTCTTCGTGAAGAGGGTGTACTGGCCGGGCTCGCCGCATCCAACGCCGTACGAGGTGATGCCGATCAGCATGTTCTTCGCAACGAGCGGGGCGCCCGTATCGCCGAAGCACGCGTCTACCCCACCCTTGGCGTCGCCGGCGCAGAAGTTCTTGCCGGCGACGTAACCGGCCTGGCCCTCGCACACCGTGCTCGAGACGACCGGCAGGATCGCGCTGTTGAGTTTGGAGGAGTACGTGGAGCCCTCACGGGTGGTGCTTCCCCATCCTGCGAGAGTCGCGGGGTTGCCTGCGGTGTAGGGCGAGCCTCCAATGAAGATGGACGGGGCGAGCTTGATCGGGGTTTGTGGCAGATCGCGGGCGAGCGTCAGCACGGCGATGTCGTTCTTCGGGATGACGTCGTCGTCGGAGTAGCCGGGGTGAACCCAAACTGTTCGGATTTTGGCCTCGGTACCCCCGCCGGCGCCCCGGTCGCCCTGGCCGGCGACAACACGAATGGTGGCGAGGTCGAAGCCCGAGACGCACCGGGCGGCTGTCATGACCTGCGCCGGCGCGATGAGCGCACCGGCGCAGTTCCACTCGAAGCCGTCCTGGTCGATTCGAATGCTCACCACCCACGGGGTCTCACCGATATCGGCGACAGAACCACCCACAACGGAACTGGCCGGGGTGGCGGTGAGGAGAAGCGTCGCAGCGGCTGTGCTGACGATGAGAGCACGGTTTCGATATCTGCGCCACGAATTGAACAGACGCTTCACGTTGGATCCTCATTTGTCGGTTGAGTCAGACTGTGTTCGCTGTGGCTCTAGGTGTTCATCGATCGCTGTGCGACGGTCCGGTCCTTGGACGGAGAGGATCCGGCGACAAAGACTGCCCCGAGCAGCAGAAGGGCGGTGGCGGCCGGCCAGAATCCGCGAACGGCGGCCACCACCGTGCCCAAGGCATGAGCCGCCGCGATGGCTGCCAGGAGACGATCGGGCCTCGGGCTCGGGCTCTGGACGTCGGAACGGACCCGGCGTACGACCGAGGTGACGGCCCATCCGCAGAGCGCCGACCAGGCTAGGGCGAGAAGCACCCCGGCGTATCGCGCGAAGCTCGTTTCGGAGTCGTCGGCAGGGCCGACGCTTCCCAGAGTGGCGAGGGCGAAGGCGATCCAGAGGCCGGCCATGAACTCGGCAGCCAGAACGGCCAGGGACACGATCAGGATGCTACGGGCGGCGCGGTGCCGGGGGGGATTCATCTGGCGATTCTCCGTCTGCCTGACTGCTACTTCTCGATGGTGTGTAGGTCGCCCACGCCGGCGCTGACCGCACAGTCGTGGTTGGCGGCCTGGTACCGCTCTTCCTTGGGAAGGTGGCTGTAGCCATTGTTGTAGTACGCGCCGAACCATCGGCCTTCGGCATTGTTGTAGAGATCCATCCGCTTCTCGTTCTCCGGTCCGTCGCCATCCTCATGGCGGTCCCCGAAGCCCTTTGCGGTGTTGACGCCCATGTCTATGGCCATTCGGGCGTTCCAGTAGCAATGGCGGAATGCATCGCCCTTGCCGTTGTGCAACGAGTCGGCGAAGTCGCGCTTTGCTGCGTTCTCCGCGACGGTCGCATGATCACTGGCCTTGTCGCAGATGTTGTAGTGCGACGGCTGAAGAACACAGAACGTGAACTCGCTTCCATTCATCCCGCCGTAGTAGCCCGAGGAACCCGAGGAAGAGGGTGCGGCTCGGCCGTCGCGGGCGAGAGGCGATGCCGCAGCCTTCGTTGTCGGCGGCGTCCAGTCGTCGAGGGCGGAGCTGAGCTGGAGCTGGGCGACGAGCTCGGCCGCATTGGCCGGATCCTGGTCGAGGGTCGGTGCCTTGTCCGTCTCGTTTCCGGTCGCCGCCTGTGCCATCTGCTGGGCGACCGTGTCGCTCACGGTGGTCGTTCCACCGACAACCTTGACCTCTGTCACCGACCGCTGGGTGTCGCTCGCATGCCACTGCGCGGGAACGGGCAACGAGGCCGCCTCGCTCACCACTAGCGAACCGCCCCGAGAGGACGCGTCGGCGGCACCAAGCAGGCCCTCTGTCACGTTGGACTGGCTGGCCAGTGTGATCCGCGTCGGATTGCGGGTGAACTCGGCTGCCGCCAGGGCGCTGGTCTCGAAGTCATCGCGGCCCACGACCGGGCCGTAGGTGTTGGCATAGACGTTCTGGACCGAGATGCCCACGGTTGTCTTGACGACAGTGGGAGGAAGTCCGTCCAGGTACTCCTTGACTTCCGGGGACAGCGACTGGTCGCGGGTCAGCACAAGGGCACCGTGAACGTTCCCAGCTCCGGCGGCGGCGCTGATCAGGTCCGTCGGGTTGAATCCGTTGGCGATTACCACTTCCCGGGTGTTCTGGATGCCGTCTCGAGCGACGGCCACGGACGTCTGCTCGAACGTCGCGCCGCGCAGCACCTTGGGTGTGAAACCCGCCCGCGCCACCAGGTCCACTGCGAGGTTGTTGAACCCGCCGACCAGGTACACCGTGCCCCGCTTGGGCAGGATGCGCCGGATCTCGGCGATGGTGTCCGATGCGAGCACGCCAGATGGGGCGGCGTAGAGCAGGGGACCCTTGTTCGCGGCGGCCAGCGGAACCGCCAACGCGGCTTCCTGGTCCTGGCCCTGCCGTACCAGGACGACGCTCTGGGCAACCTGCGTCTCCGCCAACGAAGGTGACGCTGCTTTAGCTGCAGTGGTGAGGGTCGGCCAGCGCTCCTGAGACGCCCTGACCGCCGTCTCGGCTGGGCTGGTACCCGCGACTCGGCCGACCGTCACCGGTTGTTGAGTAGAGTCGGCGGCGTGGGCGACGCCGGCTGGGCCTAGGAGGCCGCCGAACAGCGTCGCGCCGACGGCCAGCGTCGCGCCGACCAGAAGCTCGTTTTGACGTGCAGAAATCATGAGATGTCGCCCCCCAATACGGCATGAAATGCCGAACTGATCACTGTCGAAATTCCCCTTAAGCTTTCGACGCGTACGACCATATCCGATGTCCAAGCGCAGGCAAAGAGCCCACAAAATTCACTAGGTGCTATATTTCGTATAATATGCGGACCAAGTGGACAGGAGTTCTGTGAGAGCAAGGTCATCCGTGGGGGGATTCTCGGTGGTGCCCTTATCGGGCGATCTGCGTTTCGGAGCACGTCTAGTGCCTCATGGGGTGGCTCCGCCCACCCTGTGGGTGAACAGCTCCGAGAATGGCACTGTGTTTGGCTCAAGGCTGGTTTGAGTCGAAGCCCAGGAAGGGGAGTGTATTTCTCTTGAAAAGCATCGAAAGCTTGGAGCGATTGCAGTGTCGATAGCAGATATTCTTCGCTCGAAGAGCCCCGAAATGCCGAGGATCGACCGGCTGAGGTGTCTCGGCCCCTTGATCGGTGACGAAGAAGGGGTGGGGCTTCAGGGCTGTTCGATGCCGAGGGGTGCTGCTCCGGAGAAGTCGCTTGAGCGGGTCGGACAGTGGTACCGGCAGTGCGGTCCCTCCCGGCCTTGCGTTGCTGGTCGATCCGGGTGCCGCCGGGCTGCACAGTGACGGATCACGCGCGGCCAGTACTCCGGCAGCTTCCTCTTCGAGAAGGGCCGGGAGTCGGTGTACTTCTGTGCCGGCAATCCGGCGGTCAGGGAGGGCTGACGCGCGGGTGATCTGAGTGTCGGTCACATGGGGCTGACGTAGGCGGTGGTTCGGTGGTCATCCTGATGTTTCTGGTTCCGCTGGCGCTGGGCATAGCCGTCGTCACGGACTTCCGGGGATGAGCAGGTTCTTCATGCAGCCGCCCAAGCGGGCCCCCGCGGTGAAGGGGCCGGCCGGGCCGCATCTGTTGGCGGGGTGGTTCTTCATCGTGCTGTCGGCGTACGCGCTGGTGTTCTCGCTGGTCAAGGCTGTCGTGCGGTGACAGGTCGTCCACCGCCCCCGTGCCTCGCGAGGCGGGTGGATACCGCTTCGAGGAGGAGGTCGAGGGCGAAGGGGTAGCCGCTGCGGTCCATGTCGGTGATGAGGAGGGGGGCGGTGGCGGCGATGTTGGGGTGGGTGGCGGGGGTGAGGCGGCCGTAGCGGACGCGCCAGACGGCGAGGTCGGCGGCGCGGGCCGGGGGTGGGAGGGCGAGGGCGGCGGCGTCCTGGGCGGCGAAGGCGAGGGCCTGGTCGATGAAGGCGTGGTAGATCGGGACGGCCTCGTGGTCGGGGAAGCCGGCTGAGCGGAGCACGCCGAGGATGGTCTCGACGGCCCGGGTCTCGTGGTCGCGCCCGGTGGTGCGGTGGGCGGCGAGCTGGGCGGCCTGGGGGTGGGCCAGGTAGGCGGCGTGGACGCGCATGCCGATCGCGTGGAGGTCGGTGCGCCAGTCGCCGGTGAGGGCGAGGCCGTGCTGGGCGCGGCCGATGAGTTCGTCGGCGACGGCCAGCAGCAGGTCGTCGGTGTTGTGGAAGTACCGGTAGACCGCGCTGGGGTCGGCGCCGAGTGCGGCGCCGAGGCGGCGGACGGTGAGGGCGGCCGCGCCGTGCTGGCCGATCAGCCGCAGGGCGGTGGCCACGATGACCTGTTCGGACAGCACCGTGCCCTGCTTGGTCGGTTTCCGGCGCCGCCGTTGCGGTTCGGGGACCACGCGTTCCGTCATGGCGGGGAGCCTAGGGCATCGCGCCTTATGACAACAGCATTGACGTGTGACCGGGGCGAGGCTTTCATGGCCGCCACGGCCAGGACAGCTACCGGCCGCCACCCCTTCCCCCCACGATCAAGGCGGTGATCCGTTGGCAACGACGGTCAAGGACTCCGGCGACACCCCGAGAGCCGGCGCGCCCACCCCCGAGGGCCCGCTGCCCAAGTCCGTCGGCGTGGTCGGCGGCATCGTCCTCGCCGCCTCCAGTACCGCGGCGACCAGCAGCATCGGCATCGGGCTCGGTCTGATGGCGGGCGTCGTCGGCCTGCACCTGCCGGCGATCATGCTGCTGGCCTTCCTCCCGGTGCTCGGCATCGCCGGCGCGTACGGGCGGCTCAACCGCGTCGACCCGGACTCCGGCAGCAGTTACACCTGGGTCGGCCGGGTGCTCAACCCCTGGCTCGGTTTCCTCACGGGCTGGGTGAACACCGTCGGTACCGTGGTGTTCATGGCCTACACCACGACGGTGACCGGCTCGGCACTGATCCAGCTGCTCGGCCAGGCGCGGGTCCGCTCGGTCGCCGGCCTGCGGCTGGACGCGGACTCCACCCTCCAGGCCACCCTGCTGGGCATGGTCGTCCTGGTGGCCGCCGCGCTGGTCGCGGTGCGCGGCCTGGAGCTCGCCGCCCGGCTGCAGAAGTACCTGCTGGTCTTCGAGTACGTCGTGCTGCTGGCCTTCTGCGGCTACGGCCTGTTCGCCGGGGACCAGCCGTTCTCGCTCGACTGGTACAACCCCTTCGCGATCCCGTCCGTGGACGCCCTCGCGCAGGGCATGGTGCTGGCGGTGTTCTGCTACTGGGGCTTCGAGTCGGTGTTCAGCATCGGCGAGGAGGTCCGCGAACCGGGTGACGCCTCCCGCGGCGGCTTCATCGCGCTGGCGGTGATGCTGCTGCTCTTCCTGCTCGCCGGGACGGCCTTCCAACGAGTTCTGCCGATGGAGGAGTTGGCGGACAACGGCGCACACGGGCTGACGTACCTCGGCGAGAAGCTGGCCCGCCAGCCGCTGGCCGCGCTGCCGCTGATCGCGCTCACCTTCTCCGCCGTGGCCTCGTTGCAGGCCTCCGTCATCCCCACCGCCCGGGGCATGTACGCGATGGGCCGGGACGGCACGCTCGGCCCGGTCTGGACCCGGATCCACCCCCGCTACGGCACCCCCGCCGCCGGCACCCTGCTGATCTCGGGCGCCGCCATCCTGCTCGCGGTGCTCTCGCTGGTCATCCCGACCGTGAACGACCTGATCTCGGCGACGGTCAACGCGATCGGCATCGTGGTGGCGCTCTACTACGCGCTGACCGCGGTGGCGGCGGCGGTCCGGTTCCGGCACCTGCTGCGCACCTCACCGCTGGAGGGCCTGCGCGCGGTCGTCGCCCCACTGCTCGGCGCGGCGGTGCTGCTGGCGGTGGGCGGGTATCTCTGCTGGATGCTGTACGACTCCGCGGACCACTTCGAACTCTCGGCCGACAACGGCTGGTTCGGCCTGTCCGTACCGGTGCTGATGATCGGCTCCGGGCTGGTGGCCGCCGCGTGGTCCCGCTTCCACCGCAAGTCCGCCTACTTCGACCGGCCGGAACCGGCCGACCCGGCCCCCGCCGATCCGACGGCCGCCGACCCGGCCCCCGCCGATCCGACGGCCGCCCCCGCAGCCTGACCCCCGACTACTGGCCCGACCCCGGCCGCGCCCCGGCCGCCGAACTCCCAGGAGCACCACCGATGTCCAAGGCCGACCTGGTCTTCACCAACGGTCCCGTCCACACCGGCGACCCGGCCCGCACCCGCGCCACCTCGCTCGCCGTCACCGGCGAGCGGATCACCGCCGTCGGCCACGACGAGGTCCGCGAGCTGATCGGCCCCGGCACCGAAGTCGTCGACCTCGAAGGCCGGTTGCTGATCCCCGGCTTCCAGGACTCGCACATCCACGCCGTCTTCGGCGGGACCGAACTCGCCGAGTGCGACCTCACCGGGACGGTCGGCGCCGACGAGTACCTGCGCCGCGTCGCCGCGTTCGCCGCCGCCCACCCCGACCGGACGTGGATCACCGGCGGCGGCTGGTCGATGGAGAGCTTCGCGGGCGGACTGCCCACCCGGCAGCTGCTCGACTCCGTCGTGCCCGACCGCCCGGTCTACCTGGTCAACCGCGACCACCACGGCGCCTGGGCCAACACCCGGGCGCTGGAGCTCGCCGGGCTCTCCCGGGACACCCCCGACCCGGCCGACGGCCGGATCGAGCGCGAGCCGGACGGCACCCCGAGCGGGATGCTCCAGGAGGGCGCCACCGGCCTGGTCGCCCGGCTCGTCCCGCCGACCGACGCGGCGGGGCGGGTGGCCGGACTGCACCGGGCGCAGGAACTCCTGCACTCGCTCGGCATCACCGGCTGGCAGGACGCCCTGCTCGGCATCTTCAACGGCCAGCCGGACCCGTCCGACGCCTACGCGGCCGCCGCCGAGGCCGGCACGCTGACCGCGCGGGTCACCGGCGCGCTCTGGTGGGACCGCAACCGGGGCGCCGACCAGATCCCCGAACTGGTCGCCCGCCGTGAGCAGTTGACCGTAGGCCGGTTCCGGGCCGGCTCGGTGAAGATCATGCAGGACGGCATCGCCGAGAACTTCACGGCCGCGCTCTCCACCCCCTACCTGGACGGCTGCGGCTGCGCCACCGCCAACTCCGGTCTCAGCTTCGTCGACCCCGCCGCCCTGTGCGGCTACGTCACCGCCCTGGACGCGCTCGACTTCCAGGTGCACTTCCACGCCCTCGGCGACCGCGCGGTCCGCGAGGCGCTCGACGCCATCGAGGTCGCCCGGGCCGCCAACGGCCGGCGCGGCACCCGGCACCACCTCGCCCACCTCCAGGTGGTCCACCCGAGCGACCTCCCGCGCTTCGCCGCACTCGGCGCGATCGCGAACATCCAGCCGCTCTGGGCCGCCCACGAGCCCCAGATGGACGAGCTCACCATCCCGTTCCTCGGCCCCGAACGGGCCGCCTGGCAGTACCCGTTCGGCGGACTGCTGCGGGCCGGTGCCACCCTCGCCGCCGGCAGCGACTGGCCGGTCAGCAGCCCGGACCCGATCGCCGGCATCCACGTCGCCGTCAACCGGATGGAACCCGACGCGACCGACGGCCGGGTCTTCCTCCCCGAGCAGCGGCTGGACCTCGCCACCGCCCTCGCCGCCTACACGGCCGGATCCGCCCATGTGAACGGCCACGACGACGCGGGCAGCCTGCGGACCGGCCACCTCGCGGACCTGGTGGTGCTCGACCGCGACTTCTTCGCCGCCCCGCCCGAGGAGATCGCCGCCACCCGGGTCGAGCGGACGTACGTGGGCGGTCGGCTGGTCTACGCGAAGGGCTGATGAGACGCGCGAATCGGTGCCGCACAGGAAGTCGGCCGGTCCGACTTCCTGTGCGGCACCGGTCTCAGGGGCGGGTGGGGGCAGCGGTCGGGGCGCTCGGGGCCGGGCGCGGCCGGGCCGGGTGATGATGCCGCGCAGTGGCAGTGAGGGGGAGCAACCACACGAGGAGGGCGAGCAGCAGGGCCAGAGGGAGCACGGTCAGGACCGTGGCCTGGGCGGTGCCGGGGCGTTCAGGCGGCATGGGGGAGGTCGAGTTCGGCCCAGACGGTCTTGGCGTTGGGGTGGCGGGGGATGCTGCCCCAACGGTCGGCGAGCGCGCCGACGAGGGTGAGCCCGCGCCCGGACTGCGCGTGGGCGGCGCAGGCGGCGGGGACGGTGGGGTGACGGTCCCCCCGGCAGTCCGACACCTCGATGCGGAGGGTGGCGCCGCCCGGGGACCTCTCGACGAGGCGGAGCGCGAGCTCGAACCCGCGGCCCGGCACGCGTCCATGGGTGCTGGCGTTGGCCGCCAGCTCGGCGATCACGAGCAGCGCGGAGTGGAAGGTCTCGGTGGCGATGGAGTTGAGCCCCCAGGCCGTGAGTTGTTGTCTCGCGATCCGGCGCCCGATCGAGGCTCCCTTGGGGGAGGCGGTGAGCTGCGCGGTGTGGGTGCGGGGGGTCGCTGTGTCGAGGGGAATTTCGGACTTCATGTGACAAAGCCTGGTCCCTCGAAAGTACCCTGACCATGGATCGGGCGAGTACGGAGAGTGCTTGTCCGGGCGCGGTGTGTCGGCTTGTCGGTTGGCTGAGGATTAACCGATCGAAACGACGGGGTGGTTGCTGTGGGCGGCGATGAGCGCGTGGTGTTCGAGGACGGCGAACTGCCGGAGGGTTCCGAGGGGGTCGCGGAGTTCTTCAGCGCGGTGGGGAAGCAGATCAAGATCTTCAGGGAGCGGGCCGGCCTGACGCAGCGCGAGATGGCCGAAAGGATCGGCTACGGCGAGGACATGGTCGGTGCGGTCGAGCGGGGGCGGCGGACTCCGAGGATCGAGTACCTGACGGCGGCTGACGAACTTCTCGGAGCAGGAGGAGTGTTGAAGGCGGTCGCGGACGATGTCATGAAGGCGAAGATCAGGGTGAGCACGAGGCACCCTGCCTGGTCCAAGGCATTCACCACCGAGGAAGCACAGGCCGTAGAGATCCATGGCTACAGCACGCTCGACATCCCTGGCTTGTTGCAGACCGAGGCGCACGCGCGGGCACTGTACGAGATGCGAAAGCCGGTGCTGCCGGATGACATGGTCGAGAAGTGGGTAGCGGCACGATTGGCGCGACAGGAAGTTCTGGCCCGTACACCGCTGCCGATGATGAGTTGGGTGCTTGACGAGAGCGTTCTTCGGCGGCCGATGGGTGGCTGGGAGGTTCACGAGGAGCAGCTTCGGCACCTGCTCAAGATCGGGCGGATCCGAGGTCCTGAGATCCAGGTGATGCCGTTGGACCGGACCGAGCATGCCGGTATGGGGGGATCCTTCAGCCTCCTGATGCCGAAAGGCAAGGCGCAGATCGCCTTCGTAGAGGTGCAGCATGTCAATCGGCTGATCACGGATCCGGAGGAAGTCCGTATCATGGCCGCACGGTACAGCAGCATCAGGGCTCAGGCGCTGGGCCTGAGAGAATCCCTGGCCTTGATCGAGAAGATGCTGGGAGAGCGGTGAGCATGGCCGAACTGGAGTGGTTCAAGAGCAGCTACAGCGGCAACGAGGGCGCGAACTGCGTAGAGATCGCCTGGCGTAAGAGTAGCTATAGCGGCAATGAGGGCACCGAGTGCATCGAGGTGGCCTGGTACAAGAGCAGCCACAGCACCAACGAGGGCGCGGCCTGCGTGGAGGTCGCCTCCATGCCCGGCACCGTCCACGTCCGTGACTCCAAGGACAAGAGCGGCCCGCAGCTGGCCTTCGAGCCCGCCGCCTGGCAGGCGTTCGTCGAGTTCGCCGCCGCCTCCTCCCTCTGACTCCGTAGCTCCGACGTCCCTCTCCGACTACCCGTCACAGACCCCCGGTCGTCCGCCAATCGGCGGACGGCCGTCTTCTGTACGGGTGGCCTCCCCCTTCTGTACGGGTGCCGCTGGTAGCAACGGAGCCGACAGCCAGGGGGGAACGCAGAGACGAGGTAGCGCAGCCATGTCCCACCACCTCAGCGGTCCCGACCTGCGGTCGCCCCGGGGCGACGCCCGGCTGGACCTCACCGACCTGTTCGCGTTCCCGGCGGCCGACGCCTCGGGGCGGACGGTGCTCATCATGGACGTGAACCCGTACGCGCCGACCCGGGCCAACGCCTTCCACCCGGACGCGGTCTACCGGATCAACATCGACAACGACGGGGACGACCAGGCGGACGTCGCCTACTCCTTCACCTTCTCCGACCCCGAGGCCGGCGCCCAGACCGTCACCGTCCACCGGGCCACCGGTGACGCCGCGCGCCAGCACGAGGCAACCGGCGACGTCCTCTTCGCCGGCGTCCCGGTCGCCTTCGGCGACGCCCCCGATGTGGTCGAGGCGCACGGCTACAAGCTCTCCGTCGGCCTGCGCAGCGATCCCTTCTTCGCCGACCTCGAAGGGATCGTCAACAACTTCACCTGGACCGGCAAGGACGCGATGGCCGAGGCGAACGTCTTCGGCATCGCCCTCGAAGCGCCGGACGCCGAGCTGGGGCCGGAGGCGACGATCGGCGTCTGGGCGCGGGTCAGCCTCCACGAGGACGGCCGGCTGGTCTCCGTCGACCGGGGCGCGCACCCCTCCCTGACCGCCTACTTCAACGCCGAGGACGTGAAGGACGCGTACAACGCGGGCGAACCGGCCGACGACTGGGCGAAGTACCGCGAGCCCTGGACGGCGGTCCTCCAGCACACCGGTGACTACACCACGGACGCGGCCACCGAGACGCTGAAGCTCGTCCTCCCCGACATCCTTCGCTACGACCGCTCGCGCCCGGCGATCTACCCCAACGGGCGGACCCTGGTCGACGACGTGACCTCGGCCCGGCTGTCCATGGTCTCCGGCGGCAAGATCACCGGCGACCACATCCCCCCGCACGTCGACCTGCTCCCCGTCTTCCCCCACCTGGGCCACCCGCACCCGGCCGTCTGACGCCCGGGCCGCCCGCCCGTCCCACCGCTCGCCCGCACGCGTGTCCGACGGTCTGCCGGGCAGACGCCCCGGCAGACCGGGCGCGCACGGCGCCCGCTGCCGAGAGGGGGCCGTCGTGGCCGCAGGAGCGCACGGAAGACCGGCCGGCCGGGGAGCGGCCGCCGACGACACGGCGGACAGCGCGCTGCGCTGGGCCGGACGCGCCGGGTTCACGGCCCGGGGCGTCGTCTACGTCCTGGTCGGCTACCTCGCCCTGCGGATCGCCTTCGGCAAGGGCTCGGACGAGGCCGACCGCCAGGGCGCGCTGCGCACGGTGGCCGACCAGCCGCTGGGCCGGGCGGTGCTCTGGCTGCTGGTGGCCGGCTTCGCGGGCATGGCGCTGTGGCGGGCCGCCACGGCCGCCTTCGGCCGTGGCAAGGACGGCAAGCCGGGCAAGCGCGCCCTCAACGCCGGCCGCGCGCTCTTCTACGCTGCGGTCTGCTGGGGAACGGCCGCCTTCGCGCTGGGCAGCGGCGGACGGTCGAGCAGCGACGACACCTCCAAGGACTGGACGGCCTCCGCCCTCGACCTGCCGGCCGGGCGGTACCTGGTCGGCGCGGCGGGCCTGGTGCTGGCCGGGGTCGGGGTCGGCACCGCCGTCCGGGCCCTGCGGCGCCGCTTCCTCGAACGGTTGGACACGGCGGCGATGGGACCGCGCGTCCGAACGGCCGTCACCGCCTGCGGGGTCGCGGGCAACACCGCGCGCGGCATCGTCTTCGCTGCGGCCGGCGCCTTCGCCGTCACCGCCGCGGTCCGCTTCGACCCGCAGCGGGCCAAGGGCCTCGACGACACCCTCCGCAGCCTCGCCACCACCCCGGTCGGCCCCTGGCTGCTGGTGCTCACCGCCGTCGGTCTGCTGCTCTTCGGCGCCTTCTCCTTCGCCTCCGCGCGCTGGCGCCGCCTCTCCTGAGGGCGCCTGGCGGTGCCACCGGTCCGACCCTACGGTCGGACCGGTGGTTCTTCGGGCCGTGCGGGTCGAGTCCGGCGCCGGGCGGCGTGAGCCGGATCCTGCCCTCAGGCCGGGGGAGAAGCGGACGGGCAGCCACCGCGAGCCCTGGTCGTGATGGTCACGTGCCCGGCCCCGTCAGGGCCGGGCACCTCCGCACCCCGCGGTCGCGCGACCTCCCGACCGGTCACCCGGACCGTGCGGGCGCCCGATGCCTGGCTAGCTCGTACGATCGGGTGCTTTCCGATCGTACGAGGAGTCCTTCTTTGGAGATGTTCCGCTTCGACCGCGCCGAGAAGGTCGTCGACCGCTACGACAGCCTCGGTGCCACCGCGACACCGGTCGCCGCAGGCGGGGAAACCGTCAACCTGACCTGCCTGGTCATCGAACCGGGCGGGACCATCGGCGCCCATCCGGCTCCGGTGGGTCAGCTCTTCCTGGTGATCGCGGGCGATGGCTGGGTGGCGGGCGCCGACGGGCAACGGGTGCCGGTGTCGGCCGGTGACGGCGTCCGCTGGGAGCCGGGCGAGGAGCACGCCTCCGGCACGGCCACCGGCCTCACGGCCCTTGCCGTGGAGGGCCCGTCGCTGCTCCTCCTCGCCACTCCCGGCCCGCGCGCGGCCTCCTGAGGCGGCTCCGGCTCCGGCCTTCGCCGCGAACGCCCTTCCGCCGCCGGCCCGTAGAGGACGGGCCGGCGGCGGAAGGGCGTTCGTGAAGGTCTGCGGACGGTGCCGGTTCAGGCGCCGTCGTAGTAGCGGCGCTCCTCCACCACCGGGTCGACCCCGCCGACGACCGGTCGGCGGCGGCGCAGGGCGCGGGCGTAGACGACCAGGCCGAGCAGGCCGGCCACCATCAGGACGATGCCGACGACATCGACGTTGACGCCTGAGAGGTGCCAGTCGACGGCGAAGGTGAGGATGGCGCCCAAGGCGAAGACGATGATGCAACCGCCGATACCCATGGCGGTCTCCTTCCCGTTCTCGGAAGGGCCGGCCGGGGCCGGCGGGGCGGGTGTGGGGTCAGGCGAGCAGTCGGTCGAGGACGGCGCGGTAGTCGCGCATCGCCAGTCGTAGCTGCTCGGTGCGGGCGCCGGGCTCCTCGTCGGGGGTCCGGCAGCCTTCGCGCAGGTCCTCCAGGCGTCGGCGGGCGGCCTCGGCGACCAGGTCGGCGGTTCGGCTGACCAGGCTGTCGGCGGCGGCCGCCGAACCGGCGGGGTCGTCCACGAAGGCGATCTGGGCGCGTTCCCACTCGGCCCGTGCCTCCTGGACGGCGGTGGTGTCCAGCCAGGGGCCCAGGCCGGCGGCCGGTCGGCCGGGGGCGGCGGGCGCGGTCGGAGCGACCGTCTCGCCGGTGGGCGCGGTCGGGGCGGCCGCGCCCGGCGCCGGCGGTGCGGTCGGGGCGGCGGGGACGGCGTCCGGGGCGGGCGCCGCGTCCGGCTCCGCGGGCCGGACCGCCGGGAACTTCTGGAGCGAGGCGACGTCCGGCCGGTCCTCGGACCGCTCGGCCGTGCCGTCGGTGGCCGGTGCGGGGCCGTGCCCGGCGGCGTGCCGGGGGTGGCCGGACCGGCCGCCGGCGTGGGTGCCGGCGTGGCGCGGGTCGGCGGCGTGGTGGACCCGGCCGTGACCGGTCCGGTCGTCGTTGCCCTGGCCGTTCTCGCTGCGGTGCTGCTCGATGCGGGTCATCGTCTCCTCCTCGGACTGACGTCGTACGGATGCGTCCGGACCGGCCCGGATACGTACGGCGGCCGTACGGGCCGGTGGCGTACGGGCCGGTGGTGTACAGGTCGGCGCTGTACAAGTGCTGTGCGGATGCGGATGCGGGTGCGCTGTGCGGGTGGGGTACGGACGGGGCGGGTCAGTGGCGGGCGAGCGCGCCGGTGCGCTCCTCGTGGAGCAGTTCCACGATCAGGTCGCGGACGGCGATCACGGAGCAGCGCAGTTCCTCGCTGTCCGCGCCCGGGTTGTCCAGGGCCCGGCGGGCGTCGCGGTAGGCGGGCAGCCGCGCCGCGTGGTCGACGGAGAGGACCTCCGGCCGGCCCTCGCCCGGGTAGCCCATGTCGGTCAGCAGGGAGTCCAGCAGTCGCGCCGTACGGACGGCGGACTGGCGCGGGTCCTCGACGAACAGGGCTTGCAGGCCGCGCAGTTCGGCCAGGTACCGGTCGCGGTCGGCGGCCTCGACCGGGACGGTCTTCACCCGGCGGCGCAGCGCCAGCCGGTCGGTGAGGTCGTGCTCGGCCGCCCGGACATTGCCCTCGTGGACCAGGACGGTGCGGTCGTACTCCGGCCCGAACCGTGCGCGCAGTCGGTGCGAGCGCAGCCGGGGGGCCAGGACGGCGAAGAGTGCGGCCGCCGCGATGACCGCGACAATGACGATCTGAAGAGGATCCATCTCCGCTCCTTTCGGCGGCGGGCCGCCGGTGCGGCCGCCGGGCCCTCGCTTTGCCCGTCCGGCGCCCGGCAAACCCCCCTGGGTGAAGGGCGGCTGTCCCGCCGTCGCCCGAGCGACCGTCAGATGCCCGTCCAAGCGCGGTGCCGGTACGGTTCCCGGGTACACGACCGACCGCGCCCCGGCGGCAGCCAGAAAGGCTACGGACCCATGCGCTTCCTCGTGGAGGAGACCTCTGACGGCGTCTCGGAACGCCGCTTCACCGTCGGCGACGTCCCCGGTGTGCTCTGGACGCCCACCGGTGCCGTCGGTGGCCGCCCGCTGGTGTTGCTGGGCCACGGCGGTGGCGGGCACAGCCGGACGCCGGTCCTGGCGGCCCGCGCCCGCCGCCTGGTGACGGAGTACGGCTTCGCGGTCGTGGCCGTGGACACGCCCGGCCACGGGGACCGGCCGCGATCCGCGCGGGACGCCTGGTTCGAGGCGGAGATCGGCGCGCTGCTGGCGGCGGGCGAGCCGCTGAGCCGGGGGATCGCCGAGCACACGGCGGCCCTCGCGGAGCGGGCGGTGCCCGAGTGGCGGGCGGTGCTGGACGCGCTGGGCGGGCTCGACGAGGTCGGCGCGGAGCACCCGGTGGGCTACTGGGGCCTGTCGCTGGCCAGCGTGGTCGGCCTCCCGCTGGTGGCGGCGGAGCCGCGGATCACCGCCGCCGTCCTGGGCCTGGCCGGCCACGAGTCGCTGACCGGGGCGGCGGCCCGGGTCACCGTCCCGGTCCGGTTCGTGCTGCAGTGGGACGACGAACTGGTCGACCGCACGGCGGGGTTCGCGCTGTTCGACGCCCTGGGCTCGGCGGAGAAGACCCTGCACGCCAACCCCGGCGGCCACGCTGGTGTGCCCGCGGCGGAGCTGGAGAGCGCGGCGCGGTTCCTGGAACGGCACCTGCGCGCACCCGTGGCGCCGGGGCTCCCGGCCGGCTCCGTATTCTGAAGCGCCGCCGGGCAGGCCGGAGCCGTACGAGAGGGATGACGATGGAACAGCAGCAGTCCGAGCGCGGGCTCGTCGTGGTGAGCGAGAGCGGCGTCGGCCGCTACGGCCAGCAGGTCCGGGCCGGCCGCCACGAGCTGGCGGCCGACGAGCCGGGGCCGGTGGGCGCCGACAGCGGGCCGAACCCCTACGACCTGCTGCTGGCCGCGCTCGGCAGCTGCACCTCGATGACGGTGCGGATGTACGCGGAGCGCAAGGGCTGGCCGCTGGAGAAGGTGACCGTCGCGCTGCGGCACGAGCGGGTGCACGCCGAGGACTGCGCGGAGTGCGAGAGCGGGCACGGGCTGGTCGACCGGATCACCCGGGAGATCCGGCTGGACGGCGCCCTCGACGCCGAGCAGCGCCGGCGGCTGCTGGACATCGCGGAGAAGTGCCCGGTGCACCGGACGCTGACCGCCGGCGTCGTGGTCAGCACCACGGAGGTGCCGCCGGAGGCCGCCGCCCGGGGCTGAGGGCCGTCACGACCGCCGCTGGCCGGCCAGGTCGACCTCGCCCCGGACCAGGGCGCCGGCCTGGTCCGGCGTCAGCGGGCGGGCGAAGAGGTAGCCCTGGCCGAGCGGGCAGCCCATGGCGGCGAGCAGGTCGCGTTGCTCGGTGTTCTCGATGCCCTCGGCGATGACCTGGACGCCCAGCGTGTCGGCGATCCGGGTGATGCCCTCGACCAGCGCGTACTGCTGCTGCGACATCCCGAGCCCGTCGATGAAGGACTTGTCGATCTTCAGGATCGAGATCGGGAACTCCCGCAGGTAGGAGAGCGAGGAGTAGCCGGTGCCGAAGTCGTCGATCGCGATGCCGACGCCCAGCTCCTCGCTCAGCGTGCGCATGTCGGTGTGCACCCGCTCGTCGCGCCGCATCAGCACCGACTCGGTCAGCTCCAGCACCAGCGCCTCGGGGGCGATCCCGGAGGCCCGTACCGCGGCGCGCACGACGTCGACGAAGCCGGCGTCCCGGAACTGCCGGGCGGACACGTTGACGTTGACCCGCAGGGGTGGCCGGCCGGTGGCGCGGCGGCGGTCGGCGGTCAGCCGCTGCCAGCCGGCGGCCTCGTGCGCGGCGCGCTCCAGGACCCAGGCGCCGAGCGGCACGATCTGGCCGCTCTCCTCGGCGAGCGCGATGAACTCGTCGGGCAGGACCATCCCGCGCCGGTCGTGCGGCCAGCGGACCAGTGCCTCGAAGGCGACCAGCTCGCCCGTCGCCAGGTCGACGATCGGCTGGTAGTAGAGCTTGAACGCGGACTCGGCGATCGCGACGTCCAGGTTCTCGTTCAGCTCGTGCCGCTCCACCAGCCCGGCCTGCAGGGCGGGCTGGTAGTGGCACCACTGGCGCTTGCCGGCCGACTTCGCCGAGTACAGCGCCAGGTCGGCGTGGGTGAGCAGCTCCGCCGAGTCCACGCTGTCCTCGGTGGTCGCCACCCCGATGCTCGCCGTCACCCGGACGGCGCCCGCGCTCAGCTTGAACGGTTCGACGAAGGCGGCCAGCACGCTGTCCGCGATCGCGCCGACGTCCGCGGGGCGCACCGCGTCCTCCACCAGCACCGCGAACTCGTCGCCGCCGAGTCGGGCCGCCGTGTCGGAGGTGCGCAGCGCGGTGGAGACCCGCAGCGACACGGCGACCAGCAGCTCGTCGCCGACCGCGTGGCCCTGGGTGTCGTTGACCACCTTGAAGTCGTCCAGGTCGATGAAGAGCACCCCGGTGACCGCCCCGCTGCGCTCGCCCCGGGAGAGCGCGTGGCCGACCCGGTCCTGGAAGAGCACCCGGTTGGCCAGGCCGGTCAGGGAGTCGTGGAAGGCCCGGTGGGTGAGCTCGCGCTCCATCTGCCGCTGCTCGGTGACGTCGCGCAGGGTGAGCACCAGGCCGCCGACGGTCGGATCCCCGCGCAGGTCGTTGCAGCGCACCTCGGCCTCGATCGGGGTGCGGTCCTGGCGCAGCAGGCGCCAGTGCTCGCGCTGCTGCTCGCGGCTGTCGCCGGTGCGGACCCCGCCGTCCGGGCCGCGCATCCGGGCCAGCGCGCTGCCGACGGCACGGCTGTCCTCGGGCGGGACGAGGTCCGTGATCAGGACGCCGTCCAGGTCGGCGTAGCCGAGGACGCGTTCGGCGGAGGACGAGGCGTAGCGAACGCCGTCGTCGGCGTTGAGGATCAGGATGACGTCGCTGGCGCTCTGCACCAGGGTGCGGAAGTAGGCCTCGCTGTTGCGGCGGTTGATCTCCTGGCTCAGCATGACGCGCTCGACGGCCAGCGCGGCCTGGGCGGCCAGGATCTCCAGCGAGCTCCAGAGGCTGGTCAGCTCCTGCTCGGTGCCGGTCACGATGAGGGCGCCGATCAGCGGGTCGCCGGAGGGGCGCTCGGCCAGGGTGAGCGGGCAGAGCAGTGCGCAGGGCATGCCGTCGAAGCGGACGGCGAGGTCGGTGCCGATGTCCTCGACGGGGAGTAAACGGGTATTCCGGACGGCTGCCAGGGCGAGCACCTCGTCCGAGTCGGAGCCGTCGTGCAGGTGGTGCTGGGCGGGGCCGCGCTCGGCGTGCCGGATGTGCAGGACACCGGCCTCGCTGACCGCGAGCAGGGCGACGTGCCCGCGCTCGGTGGGCATCAGGGTGGAGGCGGCCCCCTGGACGGCGTCGGCCACCTCCTCGACGGTGACGGCGGCGGTGAGCGAGGCGCCGGCCTCGCGCAGCACGCGCTCGCGGGCGATGGCCTCGCGCCGGGCGCTCACCACGAGCGCGAGGCGTGCCAGCACGAGCAGGAAGAGCAGCGCGGAGAAGGCGCCGATCACCCCGGCGTTGTGGGTGTTGCCGTTGATCGACTCGACGATCAGGATGGTCGGCGCGACCAGCGAGGCGGCGGCGAGCAGGGCGAGCCGGCCCCGCCCGAGGTCGACCTGCTGGGTGGGGACCGGTTTGGTGAGCTCGACCATCGAGGGATGCAGGGCGGCCGCGCCCCAGGCGGTGTAGAAGGCCGCCCAGCCGAGGTCGACCGGACTCCCGATGCGCCAGTTGCCGTGCAGCACGATGAGCCCGTACAGGATGTCGGAGATCAGCAGGCCGACCGTGCCGACGGTGAGCAGTTGGAGCGCGCGGCTGCCGCCGCCGCGGGGCACCAGCAGGCGCAGAAGCAGCGCGAGGACCACCACGTCGCCCAGCGGGTAGGCGATCGAGACGGCCTTCTGGAACCAGCTGAGGTCCGGGTTGCGGGCGTACGGGAGGATCAGGTAGATCCAGGCGAGCAGGGCCAGGCCCATGGTCAGGATGAGGGCGTCCAGCAGGCTGGCGCGGTCCTGGTGGGCCGTGCGCCAGCGGATGAAGCCCAGCACGCCGGCCGCGTAGAGCAGGTACTCGGCGAGGTAGAAGCCGTCGGCGACGGAGGGGAAGGGGCTGCCCAGGTGCAGGAACTGCATCTGGATGACCTGGACGACCTCGCCGGCGGTGAAACTGAGGTTGGCGAGGGCGAGCAGATACCAGAACAGCCGGTGCGCCGGGCGGTTGAGGTGGACACCCACCACGATGGCCGCTACGCCGCCGAGGCCGATGCCGGTCCACCAGATGATCCGCTGGGTCGGGTTGCTGTAGTAGATGCAGGTGAACAGCACCATCCACGACAGGTAACAGACCATCAGGCGTTGTCGCCGACGTGTCAAGGACGCTACCTCCTCCGCGACATCACTGCGCCGGTCCGGCGGTGACTTCGGGTGAGGACGGGACCTGCCGCGGCAGGTCCGGGGGTTGTGCTCGGGGTTGTGCTCGGGTTCCTCGAAAGGTGTACTCGGGTACGACCGTAGGCCCTGTCGGGGGAGTCCGCTCGGGGGTGCCCGCGGTTTCCGGGCAGCGGCCCCGTCCGTCCGGTGGCTTTCGGCCGGACGTTCGGAACGGTCCTTCGGTGCGTATAGTCGGAAATGTCGCACCTCCCAGCATTCTGCCGCCACACCACGAGGTCAAGCCGGTGGACGATGCAGTCGACAGCGCACAGGGCGCGCGCCCGGATGTGAATTCCGGGCGCCACGCCGTGGTGCGGAACGAAGACGGTCAGTACGCGATCTGGCCCGGTGACTTCACCGTGCCGGGTGGCTGGCGCACGGTGTTCGGGCCGGCCGGCCTCGCGGACTGCCGGGCCCATGTCGAGCGCGAATGGCGCTGGGCCGGGCTCGGGCTCCCCGGGCCCGGCGGCGCCGGCCGGGGCCCGGCCCGGGCCGGGTTCTCGGACACCGTGCACGGACTGTTCCGGGCCCGGGCCGCCCACGACCCGGACGCGGTCGCCCTGCTCGCCGAGGACGGCGAGCTGAGCTACCGCGAGCTCGACCTGCGCAGTGACCGGCTGGCCGCCGTCCTGCGGGCCCGGGGCGTCGGGCCGGAGCGGGTGGTGCCGGTCTGCCTGGAGCGCGGGGCGGCCCTGATCACGGCCTGGCTCGGCGTGCTCAAGGCCGGTGGGGCCTTCCTGCCGCTGGACCCGGCGCACCCGCAGCGGCGGCTCGCGCAGCTCGTGGTGGACTGCCGGGCGGTGGTGGTCGTCGGGGAGCACGGGCGGCACTTCGCCGGGGTCCCGGTGGTCGGCGCCGACGCGGCCGGACCGGACGGCGATCCCGGCCCGGGCACCGCGGGGACGCCCCCGGGCCCCGCCGCGGATCCGGTGGAGGACCCGGTCGAGGACGGCGTCCCGGTGCCGGACCCGGCCGTGCCGGACGACCTGGCGTACCTGATCTACACCTCCGGCACCACCGGCACCCCCAAGGGCGTACCCGTCACCCACCGCTCACTGGTCTTCACGCTCGACCGGGTGATCAGCGCCTACGAGCTCACTCCGCGTGACCGGGTGCTGCAACTCGCCGCGCTGGGCTTCGACACCTCGCTGGAGCAGGTCTTCGCCGCGCTGCTCAGCGGCGCGACTCTCGTCCTCGGCGGCGCCCGGACCTGGGCGCCCACCGAGCTGGTGCACCGGATGCGCGAGCTCGGGCTGACCGTCGCCGACCTCACGCCCGCCTACTGGCACCACGTGCTCGCGCTGCTCCCCGAGGGCGGTCCGGCCCCCGAGGGCCTGCGGCTCGTCGTGGTCGGCGGGGACACCGTGCACACCGACGACAGCCGCGACTGCCTGGTCAGGCTGCCCGGCGTCCGGCTGGTCAACGCCTACGGGGTGACCGAGGCGGCCGTCACCTCCACGCTCTGCGAGGTCACCCCGGCGGTGCTGGGGCCGGCCGGCGGGACCGGGCTCGGCGCGGCACCCGTCCCGATCGGCAGGCCGCTGCCCGGGGTGCGGCTGCACCTGCTGGACGCCCGGCTCAGCCCGGTGCGGCCCGGCGAGAAGGGCGAGATCTACCTGGGCGGCCCCGGCCTGGCCCGCGGCTACTGGCGGGCCCCCGGGCTCACGGCGGAGGCCTTCCTGCCCGACCCCTACGCGCCCGTCCCCGGCGAGCGGATGTACCGCACCGGCGACGCCGGCCGCTGGCGGTCCGACGGACAGCTGGAGATCCTCGGCCGCTTCGACGACCAGGTGAAGGTCCGCGGCTACCGGGTGGACCCGGCCGAGGTGGAGTCGGTGCTCGCCGCCCACCCGGACGTGCGGCAGGCCCGGGTCGCCGCCGACGGCGCCGCGGACGGCACGCACGTGCTGACCGCCTACTACACGCTCGCCGACCGGGACGGCTCCGGCGCCCGGGCCCGGCGGTCCCAGATCCGCGACTACCTCGCCGAGCGGCTGCCGGACTTCATGGTCCCGGCCGACTTCGTCCTCCTCGACAGCATGCCGCTCACCGCCGCCGGCAAGATCGACCGGCGCCGGCTGCCGCGCACCGCGCCGCAGCTCCAGCGGCGCGCGGGGCGCGACGGCGAGGGCACCGTGGAGGCCCGCGGCGCCGACACCCGGGCCGACGCGCCCGACGGTGCCCGCCGCGACGCGGGGCCGCTCGCCGACGGCTCCGGGAGCGCGATCGAACCCGCTGTCGCGCACCTCTGGTCCGAGCTGCTCGGCGTCGAGGAGGTCGGACCCGCCGACGACTTCTTCGCCCTCGGCGGCAACTCGCTGCTCGCCATGGAGATGCTGGCCCGGGCCCGGATCATGTTCGGCATCGACGTCACCAGGATCCGCTTCCTCACCCGCTCGCTGCTGCGCGACGCCACCCTGCGGGCCTTCGCGACCGCCACCCAGTCGGCCCGCGCCGGCGGCAACGGCTTCGGCGAGGCGGCCGTCGACTGGACGGCCGAGGCCGAACTCGGCACCCCCGTACGCCAGTCCTGGCGCCCCGCGCCCTCGCGCGCCGAACCGGCCGAGATCCTGCTCACCGGCGCCACCGGCTTCTGCGGCGCCCACCTGCTCGCCGCCCTGCTGGACACCACCGGGGCACGTGTCCACTGCCTGGTCCGCGCCCCCGACGAGGAGCACGCGCTGGAGCGCATCCGGGCCGCCCAGCAGCGGTACCTGCGCAAGGACGTGCTGGACGGCCGGGTGGTCCCGCTGGTCGGGGACCTCGCGGAACCGCTGCTCGGGCTCTCCCAGCACCGCTTCGAGGCGCTCGCCGACAGCCTGGACGCGATCCACCACCTCGGCGGGCAGGTCAACTTCATCTACCCGTACCACCAGCTGCGCGGCCCCAACGTCGGCGGCACCCGGGAGGTCGTCCGGCTGGCCGGGCACTCGCGGGGCATCCCGGTGCACTACCTCTCCACGCTCGCCGTGCTCGCCGGCTTCGGACCGGCGGGCGTCGGCGAGGTGACCGAACGGACGCCGCTGGCCCACCCGGACCGGCTCGCGGTCGGCTACGTGGAGAGCAAGTGGGTCGCCGAGCAGCTGCTGCACAACGCGGCGGCGGCCGGGCTGCCGGTCACCGTGCTGCGGACCAACGACGTCACCGGCGACCTCGCCACCGGGGTGATGAACACCGGGACGGAGATCTGCGCGCTGATCAAGTACATGGCCGACAGCGGGAGTTGCCCGGACGTCCGGCTGCTGCTCGACTTCGTCCCGGCCGACCGGTTCAGCCGTGCCGTCGCGCACATCGCCCGGCACGCCCCCGCGATCGGCGAGGTCTACCACATCACCTCGCCGCGCCCCGCCGTGCTCTCCGACCTCGCCGAACGGCTGCGGGCGCGCGGCCACCCGGTGGAGCAAGTCCCCTACAAGGCCTGGGTCGAGGACCTCGTCCGGTTCGCCGCCGGGCACCCCACCCACCCGATGACCCCGTTCGTGCCGCTCTTCGTGGACCGCAGCCCGGGCACCGAACTGTCCATCAGCGAGATGTACTTCCGGCCGACGTTCCCGCTCTTCGACCGGGCCAACACCGACCAGGCGCTGGTGGGCAGCGGGATCGAGCTCCCGGCGGTGGACGACGCCTTACTCGACCGCTACCTGGAGCAGTTGACCGCGGAGGGCTTCCTGACACCCCCGGCGGGGGTGGTCCGGCGGTGAGCGGGGGCGGCGGCGACGCGGTGTTCGGTGACGGGGTGTTCGGGGACCGGTCGTTCGGCGACGGGGTGTTCGGGGGCCTGGACGTGCGGGGCGCGCCGGGGGACGGGCCGGTGGCGTTCGGGGGGCAGCTCGGGCCGGACGTGCTGCTGGCGGCCTACCGGCACGGGCTCTTCCCGATGCCCGCCGCCGACGACTACGCGAGCGCCTTCAACGAAGTCCGGTTCGAGGAGGCGGTGGCGGCGGGGGAGGTGGCGCTGCTGCCCGGCGCCGCGGACGACCCCTACGCGCTCGCCTGGTGGTCGCCCGACCCCCGCCCGGTTCTCGCCCCGGACGCGGTGCACGTCGGGAGCCGGCTCGCCCGGCGGCTGCGGAACGGCCGGCGGTGGTGGACCAGCGCCGACCGGGCCTTCCCACGCGTGCTCGAAGCCTGCGCGCGGGCACGCCAACCCTCCTGGCTCGTACCGGAGCTGTGCGCCGCGCTGGTCGAACTCCAGCGGCGCGGCGCCGCCCACAGCGCCGAGGTCTGGGAGGGCGAGGAGCTGATCGGCGGGGTCTTCGGGGTGGCCGTCGGCCCGGTGCTCAGCCTGGACTCGATGTTCCACCGCCGCTCCGACGCCGGCCGGGTCGCCGTGGCCGACCTCGCCGCGCGGTTCGCCGACGCGGGCGGGCGCCTGCTGGACGCCCAGTGGGACTCGCCCCACGTCCGCGCGCTCGGCGCCGCCGCCGTCCCCCGCGAGCGCTACCTGGCCGAACTGGCCGCACCGGCCGAGGTCGGTCCGCTGGCCACCGCGATGCTCCCGGCCGCCCGGCTGGGCCGGTGACCGCGGCCGCCGGTCCCGCGGTGGAGGAGGCGGAGGCGGCGCGGCGGCCGACGACGCGGCCCCGCCCGGGAGGTTCCGGGCGGGGCCGGTCGGGCCGTTCGGTGCCGTCGGCCGGGCGAACGCCCCGGTGTCAGTACGGCTGGACGAGGACGTGCGCGGCGCCCGGGATGCCGACCTTCAGCAGCTCGTCCTCCTCCGGGGTGGTCGGCGTGCCGGTCTCCTGCTTCAGGACCGCCCGCGAGAGCGCCTGCACCCACATCGCGCGCGGCCGGCGGCGCTCCTCCCAGGCGGCGAGCGCGGCCGCGACGTCCGTGGCCGGGTCCTCGACCGCGTCCAGGCTCTGGGCCAGCACCAGCGCGTCCTCGACCGCCATCGCCGCGCCCTGCGCCAGGTGCGGGGTGCTCGCGTGCGCGGCGTCGCCGGCCAGCACCACCCGGCCGACGTGCCACGGCTCCTCGACACTGACCTGGGAGATCCGCGAGTAGACCACCGCGGCCGGGTCGGTGACCAGCGCCAGCGCCTCGGCGACCGGGCCGCCGAAGCCGGTCAGCCGCTCGGCCAGCTGCACGTGGGCGCGCTCCTCGTCCGGGCGGAAGTCCGCCGGCTCGGCGAACACCGATCCCAGGTACATCAGCTCGTCGGTGATCGGGGTCAGCAGCGCCTTCGCCCGCTGGTTCCCGGCGGACATCACCACGCCCTGCACCTCGGGCGAACGCGGCAGCGTCACCCGCCAGTTGGCGAAACCGGTGTACTCGGGCAGGTACTTCTCGCCGTAGAGCCGGCGGCGCAGCGGCGAACCGATCCCGTCGAAGCCGACCACCAGGTCGTAGCGGCCGTGGTGGCCGTCGGTCAGGGTGACGTCGACACCCGCGCCGTCGTCGGTCAGCTCGGCGATCGTGGTGCCGAAGCGGAGGGTGGCACCGGCGGCGGTGGCGGCGTCGCCCAGCACCCCGGCCAGGGCGGGGCGCGGTATGCCGTTGTTGGACGGGGCGTCACCCATCCGGGGCTGCGGGATCTTGGCGAGGGTGGCCCCGGACGGGTCGCAGATGGTCAGCACCTCCCACTCGAAGCCGGCCGCCAGGCAGGCCTCCAGCACGCCGATCTCGCGCATCACGTGCAGGGCGTTGGACGGCTGGATGATGCCGACGCCGAGCGCCTCCAGGCCGTCGCGCAGCTCGGCCACGTCGACCCGGTGGCCGCGCCGGGCGAGCGCGGTGGCCAGGGTCAGGCCGCCGATGCCGCCGCCGTGGATCAGTACGCGCAGGGGTGAGGTCATGACGGGGGTCTCCCAAGGGGGTCGGGGCGGGCGGTGCGGTGGGGTCGGGTGCGGGGTGGTCGGGGAAGGGCGGGCCGGGGTCAGCCGACCGGCGCGGGCCGGGCGGCGGAGAGGTCCATCAGGTGGTCGACCAGGGCCAGCAGGAGGTCCCGGCCGAAGCCGCGGTCGCGCACGTCGCCGAGCAGCATCGGGACCTGCGGGTCCAGGTCCAGGGCGGCCCGGATCTCGTCCGGCGTCCGGGTGTTCTGCCCGTGGAAGCAGTTGATCGCCACCACGAAGGGGATGCCCCGGCTCTCGAAGAAGTCGATCGAGGCGAAGCTGGTCTCCAGCCGGCGGGTGTCGGCGATGACGACGCCGCCGAGCGCGCCGTTCACCAGGTCGTTCCACATGAACCAGAAGCGCTCCTGGCCGGGGGTGCCGAACAGGTAGACCACCAGGTCGGGGCTGACCGTGATCCGGCCGAAGTCCAGGGCGACGGTGGTGGTGTCCTTGCTGTCCACGCCGGACAGGTCGTCGACGCCCACGCTGGCACGGGTCAGGTACTCCTCGGTGCGCAGCGGGGCGACCTCGCTGACCGAGCCGACCAGGGTGGTCTTGCCGACGCCGAAGCCGCCCGCGATGAGGATCTTCACGGCGGACGGCGCGGTGGCGCCGGAGGCGGAGGAGGAGGGAAGGGGTGCGGTCGGTGCCATGGTTCAGAGTCTCCGGAGTCCTTCGCGAACGGCCGTCAGCAGGCCGAGGTCCAGGCCCCCGCCGGCCCGGGCCACCGAGAGCGGCGCCCGGGCCAGCAGCAGGCCCTGGGAGATCAGGTCGCCTAGGAGGATCTTGGTGACCGAGATCGGCAGGTCCAGCTCCGCCGCCACCTCGGCGACGGCGGCCGGACGCCGGCAGCGGTCCAGGATCATCCGGTGCTCGGGCTGGAGCCCGCGCGGCCCCGAGCGGGAGGAGCCCCGCGCCAGGACGGTGCGGGCCTCCTCCGACACGGTGGTCAGCACGGTGATCAGGGTGAGGTCGTCGCGCTCGGGCGCGGTGCGGCCGCGGGTGATGGTGTACGGGCGCACCATCGTGCCGGCACCGTCGTCCTCGTCCTCGTCGGGCACCTCGCTCCAGTGCGGGATCACCGGGGCATCAACCCCGGTTCCTGGCCGCGAAGGCGTCGAAGTCGCTGCGCACCGGCGTGCTCAGCTTCTGGCCGACCTGCTGGACCAGGGTGTGCATGGCCACCGACATCACCTCGGCGTCCACCTCCTGGGAGGCGACCACGGCCAGGTGGGTGCCCTGCGCCGCGGCGATGATGAACAGCCAGACCTCGGACAGCTCGACGATCACCTGGTGCACCGGCCCGCCGTCGAACAGCTGGCCGACGCCCCGGGCGAGGCTCTGCTGGCCGGTCGCGACGGCGGCCAGCCGCTCGGCGTCGGCCCGCTCGATGGTGCGGGAGTGGCTGACGACCAGGCCGTCGTCGGAGAGCAGCACGGCGTTTCTGGTCCCGGCCACCGAGTCGACGAGTCCGTCCAGCAGCCAGTCCAGGTCCTGGTGGGTGGCGATCGTACGGTTCATGACTGGTCATCCGTCCTAGTGGTTCGGGGATCCGCGGCGGGCAGGGCCCAGGGGGCCGGGTCCGGTGCGGGTGCCGGGGAGCCGGCGGATCCGGTGGGGGGCGCCGGGCGGGAGCCGCGGGTGAAGACGTCGGGCCCGGGGAGGTGGACCTCGCCGGAGTCCTGGCCGCGGGCCACCCGGGACTGTCGCTGGAAGGCGCCGATGGCCGCGCCCGAGCGGCGCGGGGGGCGCTGGAACGCGCCGACCGAGCCGATCGGCGTGCCGAAGGAGCCCGGCATGCCCGGCGCTCCGGTGACGCGCTCGCCGGGCGCCGGAGCCGGCGGCGGGACGCGCAGCTCGGCGGCCAGGCTGGCCTGGCGCACCCGCTGCGGCAGCGGCGCCTGGCCGTCGGCCGGCTCGCTGAGCGGCACCGTCGAGGCGTACTCGCGCCGCTCGGCGAGGCGGTAGTGGTCGGCCGGGCGGTACTGCTCGTCGGCGTAGGGGGCCTCCGCGGGCGTCACCTTGGCGTAGGCGATGTCCGGGTAGGCGGGGGCGTCCTGGGCGGGGGTGTCCCGGGCGGAGGCGTCCTGGGCGGGCGGCTGGGCGAGCGGCTCCTGGGCGGGCGCGGCGTACTCCTGGCCCCCGTAGGCGTCCGTGCCGTACCCGTTCGTCCCGTAGCCGTCGGTGCGGTACCCGTCGGTGCCGTACTCGGCGCCGCCGTGGCCGGCCGTGCCGTACCCGCCGGCGCCGTACCCCGCGCTGCCGTAGCCGGCCGAGGCGTCGACCGGGGAGCTGTGCTCGACCGGCTGCTCGGGCGCGGGCGGCTGGATGTACTCGACGTGCGCGAACGCCTCGGCCGAGTTCTCCGCGGCCGCCGTCGCGACCAGGACGGTCTCCGGCGGCTCGATCGCCGGCGGGGCCGTCGCGACCGCCGTCGCCACGGTGGCCTCCGGGTCCGCCGGCCGGGCGTGGGCCGGGGTCCCGGCGAGGGCGGCCGACGCGGTCCCGCGGGTGCGCCGGGCGAGCGGGATCGGCTCGACCGGGGTGGCGTCCGGCAGCCCGGCGTCACCGTCGATGACCAGCTCGTCGGGGACGAGCACGACCACCCGGGTGCCGCCGAAGGCCGACGGGCGGAACTCGATCCTCAGGTTGGAGTTGGCGGCCAGCCGGGCGACCACGTAGAAGCCGAGGCGGATGTCGTCCGCCCGGGCCAGCACGTCCATCCGGGGCGGACGGCTCATCAGCTCGTTGGCCGCGTCGTACTGCTCCGGGTCCATGCCGAGGCCGCGGTCCTCGATCTCCACCGCGAGTCCGCGGCCGACCATCGCGGCACGGACCTCGACCGGCGTCGGCGGCTTGGAGAAGCTCGCGGCGTTCTCCATCAGCTCGGCGATCACGTGCGCGACCGGGCCGACGGCGCGCTCGGAGAGCCACGGGTGGCCCTCGACGTCCAGCATGATCCGCCGGTAGTCCTGCACCTCGCTCTGGGCGGCCCGCAGCACGTCCAGCAGCGGGACCGGCTTGCGCCAGCGCCGCTGCGGCTGGCCGCCGGCCAGGATGACCAGGTTCTCCTCGTAGCGCCGCAGGCGGGCGGTGAGGTGGTCGAGGTCGAACAGGCCCTCCAGCACCTCCGGGTCCTCGTGCTTGCGCTCCAGCTCGTCCAGCTTGCGCAGCTGCTGACCGATCAGCAGCTGGGTGCGGCGGGCGATGCGCTGCAGCAGCCGCTCGAAGCCGCGGTGCTGGTCGGCCTGCCGGACGGAGGTCTCCAGCGCGGAGGTGCGGGCCAGGTTGAGCGCCTGGCCGAGCTGGGCCAGTTCGTCGGTGCCGTTGCCGTGCGGGTCGGCGGTGATGGCGCGGCTCTCGGCCTCGACGTCGACCTGCTCGCCCCGCGAGAGGCGCTCGACGACCTCGGGCAGCGTCCGCTCCAGCTCCTCGGCCTGGGTGTGCAGCGCCTTGATCCGGCGGCGCAGCGAGCGGGTCAGCCGCCAGCTGGTGAGGATCACCGCGACGACCGCGATCAGGCCGATGACGGTGGTCAGCACGAAGGCGGTGAGCAGCGAGAGGAAGGAGCCCTTGCCGACCTCGACGATGCCGTCGGTGCGGGTCTCGATCGCCTTCACCAGCTCCGGGTTGAGCTGGTCGAGCGCCTGGCGCCACTGGTCCTGGGCGGCCGGGAGCTTGACGGCGCCGCTCGGATCGGCCGGGGTGGCCCTGATCAGCGACTGCTCCACGGAGGCCTTGGCCTGCCAGGCGGGGCTGGTCATGACGTCCTGCCAGGCGGCGGCCTCGGCGGCCGGCACGTACGGCACGACCTGCACGGTGAACAGGTGGTCCTGCGCGCCGATCGCCTGCTGGACCTGCTGGTAGTCGCCGGCGGTGAGCTTGCCGGACGGCCAGCCGCGGGCCAGCAGGGCGTCCTCGCGGGCCAGCATCTCCTTGGCCCAGAAGGCGTTCACCAGGGTCTTGGAGATCCAGGTGACCTCACCGTTGTCGACGTGGCTCAGCGCGGTGAACAGCCGCAGGTCCACGGCGATCAGGTCGGTGTAGTAGGTGAAGGCGGTCTGCTGGTCGACGGCTGCGCGGTCGACCGCCGCCCGCTGCTCGGCCAGCTTGCCCATCGCCTGCCGGGCCTCGGTGACCGCGGTGCGCACCTCGGTGGGCGCGCTGTCGGCGGTCTCGTCGGAGAGCGACTGGAACTGGCGCACCGCGTCGTCGGTGAGCTGGCGCTGGCGGCGCAGCGCGTCGGTGACGCTGCCGGGCCGGGCGAGTGCCTCGGCGCTGAGCCGGCGCTCCTCCTGGAGGTTGTAGTAGACGTGGTTGGACGGCTGCCCGGCCTTCTGGGCCAGCAGGCCCTGGGCCGCCTGGCGCTGGAAGTCGAGGAAGGTCTGGCCGCTGGTGACCGCCCAGAGGGCGGCGAGGGCGAGACTGGGGACGACGGCCAGGACGAGCAGCGCCGTCCGCAGGGACAGGCGCGGACGCCTGCGGGGGGACTTCGGCGTCGGGGGCCGCCGATTCGCACGCGCGCGCAGAGCTGACTCCTTGGGACTGGCGGCCGGCCTGGTGGGGCCGAACCGTCCGGGGGCACGAGCTTTTGACGAAGTGATACTAGTCATACGGTGTGATAGGAGTGAAAACTCGTTCGCTGCCTGGACGGTGTGCGCACACAGTCTTAACACACCGTCATCGGGCCGTTAATGATCGGTGAACGAAGGAGCCTTGCGGGGCGCGGCGCTCCGGGGCTCCGGCGGCCGGCCGCCGATGCGCCGTGATCGTGTGCGGAGCGTGCCTCCCGATTGCCCGCGCGGCCGGGGGGCGGCTGCCCGCCGGCGCGGCCGCGACTGCCCGAACGGGCGCTCGTGGAGGCGGGCTGACGGGGGCTCGGGGTGGCGGCCGGCCCGGCCCGTCGGGCCGCCCCGGCGGCTCGGTGGCTCGGACGGCTGGGGGCTCGGGCGGCTCAGGGGCTCGGCTGGCTCAGGCGGCGAGCAGGCGGGTCAGGGTCGAGGCCAGTTCGTCCGCCAGGACCTGCCCGGCCGCCTCCGCGTCGCGCCGGCGGACGGCCTCCACCAGCTCCGCGTGGGTCGCGTAGCCGTGGTGCGGATCGCCCTCGCGCAGCCCCAGCAGTCCGACCAGCTCGACCAGGCGCTCCCGGAGCACCGGGACGAACTCGGCGAACAGATCGGAGAGCACCGGATTGTGGGCGGCCGCCACCACCGTCGCGTGCAGGGCGATGTCCGCGTCCACGAAGGCGGCGTCGTCCGCCGCGCCCGCCGCGTGGCGGGCGGTCAGCGCCCGGTCGAGCGCCGCCTCGTCGGCCTCGTCGTGCCGGACGGCGGCCAGCCGGGCCGCCTGGACCTCGATCATCGCCCGCACCTCGTACACGTGCGCCAGCTCGGCCCGGCGCAGCCGCGCCGACCAGTCCTCGCCCGGCCGGTCCGCCGTCACGAACACCCCCGAGCCCTGGCGGCTCTGCACCATGCCGGCGCCCGCCAGCGCGCGCAGCGCCTCCCGGACGGTTGACCGGCCGACGCCCAGCTCCTTGGCCAGGGCCACCTCGCCGGGGAGCTTGCCGCCGACCGGCCACTGCCCGGCCGCGATCTGCTCGGCGATCCGCCGGGTCGCCTGGTCGACCAGGGGGGAGGGGCGCAGTGGGTCGAGCGGAGACATCGCGTTCACCTGTCAGGTTGTCTGAGGACTTGGTTCACGGTTACGGTACCCCGCATGAAGTCGTGGAGTCTCCTTCCCGGCTGCCTTCCCGGCTGCCTTCGCGGTGGCCTTCTTGGTGGCCGCAGCGGGGTCTGACCGGACCGGCACCCCGCTGCGGGGCGCCGTGCTGCCGGTTCGTCCTCCGGTGCAGAACCCGAGACCAAGGACCTCCCCCATGCCATTCCCCACGCTACGCACCCCCGCCGGGCCCGTACCGGCCGCCGCCCCCGCCTGGAACCCGCAGCGCGGCAGCGCGATGCCGTTCCAGCGCTACCGCCCCGCCCACGAGCGGGTCGAGCTGCCCGCCGGCGACCGGCGGCAGTGGCCCTCCCGGCGGATCGAGCGGGCCCCGCTCTGGGTGCCCGTCGACCTGCGCGACGGCAACCAGGCGCTGGCCGAGCCGATGGACCCGGCGCGCAAGCAGCGGATGTTCGACCTCTTCCTGGCCATGGGCTTCAAGGAGATCGAGGTCGGTTACCCCTCCGCCAGCCGGACCGACTTCGACTTCGTCCGCCGGCTGGCCGACACGCCCGGGGCCGTCCCCGAGGACGTCACCGTGGTGGTCTTCACCGCCGCCCGCGCCGACCTGGTCGAGCGGACCTTCCGCTCCGTCGAGGGGCTGCCCCGGGTGGTCGTGCACCTCTACACCGCCACCGCGCCGATCTGGCGCGACGTGGTGCTCGGCCGCGGCCGGGCGGAGGTGCGCGCCCTGGTCACCGAGGCCGCCGAACTGATGGCCCGGCTGGCCGAAGGCCGCCCCGGCGTCCGCTTCGAGTTCTCGCCGGAGGTGTTCAACCTGACCGAGCCGGACTACGTCCTGGAGGTCTGCAACGGCCTCACCGAGCTGTGGGACGCGAGCCCCGACCGGCCGGTGATCCACAACCTGCCCGCCACCGTCGAGATCGCCACCCCCAACGTCTACGCCGACCAGATCGAGTACGTGCACCGCCACCTGGCCCGGCGGGAGTCGGTGATCCTCTCCGTCCACCCGCACAACGACCGCGGCACCGGGGTCGCCTGCGCCGAACTCGCCCTGCTGGCGGGCGCGCAGCGGGTCGAGGGCTGCCTGTTCGGCAACGGCGAGCGGACCGGCAACGTCGACCTCGTCACGCTGGCGCTCAACCTGCACACCCAGGGCGTCGACCCGATGATCGACTTCTCGGACATCGACGAGATCCGGCGCACCGTCGAACACGTCAACCGGCTGCCCGTGCACGAACGCCACCCCTACGCCGGCGACCTCGTGCACACCGCCTTCTCCGGCACCCACCAGGACGCCATCCGGAAGGGCTTCGCGCACCACGCCAAGGCGGCGGCCGACCTCGGCCTGCCACCGGGCCGGGCCCCGTGGGCCGTCCCCTACCTGCCGATCGACCCGGCCGACCTCGGGCGGGACTACGAGGCGGTGATCCGGGTCAACAGCCAGTCCGGCAAGGGCGGGATCGCCTACCTGCTGCAGACCGGGCACGGGCTGGAGCTGCCCCGGCGGCTCCAGATCGAGTTCGCCCGGGTGGTCCAGGAGTCGGCCGACGACAGCGGCCGCGAGGTCGGGGCCGACGAGCTGTACGCGCTGTTCCGCTCCCACTACCTGGACGCGGCCCCGGCCGTCGACTGGCGCACCGGGGAGGAGGACGGCCGCCACTGGGCCGAGGTCGGCGGGCACCGGGGCGAGGGCAACGGCCCGCTGGACGCCGTCACCGCCGCACTGCGCGCCGCCGGGACGGCCGTCGACATCCTCCGCTTCACCGAGCACGCCGTGCGCACCGGGCCCGACAGCGACGCCGTCGCCTACGTCGAGGCACGGGTGGCGGGACAGGTGGTCTGGGGCGCCGGCCGGGACTCCTCCGTCCTCGCGGCCGGGGTCCGGGCCGTGCTGAGCGCCGTCGGCCGGGCGGCCGCGGGGCACGGGAGGATGCCGGTATGACACCCTCCCTCCCCGCCCGGAGCCAGGCGGTCGCCGACGCCCTCGCGGCGGCCGGCCTGCCCGGCGAGATCCGCGTCCTGCCCGACTCCGCGCGCACCGCCGCCGAGGCGGCCGCCGCCCTCGGCTGCGAGGCCGGGGCCATCGCCAACAGCCTGGTGTTCAGCTGCGACGGCGCTCCGCTGCTGGTCATGACCAGCGGGGCGCACCGCGTCGACACGGCCTACCTGGCCGGGCGGCTGGGCACCGGCCCGATCGTCCGGGCGAGCGCCGCCGAGGTCCGCGAGGCCACCGGCCAGGCCATCGGCGGCGTCGCCCCGGTGGGCCACCCGGCGCCGCTGCGCACCGTGGTGGACGAGGCGCTGGCCGGGTACGAGCTGCTCTGGGCGGCCGCCGGACACCCGCACACCGTGGTGCCGATGACCTACGACGAACTGCTCCGGCTCACCGGCGGCACGCCGTCGGCGGTGGTCGCGCCCTAGCCTCCGGCCCCCTGGCGCCACGCGCGCGTGGCGCCAGGGGGCGGGCGACGGGGTCGATTTCACCTTTGGATCATCCCTTGGTAGTTTCTTCCTCGTCGGCGGGACGAGATCGCGGAAGTGATCGGAAGCCCGGCGGTCACGCGTCGGTGGTGCAGTGGTAGCACGCCCGCTTTCAGCGGGAAGGGTTCGTTCGATTCGGGCCCGGCGCTCGGACACGCAGGGCGGGAGTCGTCATCGGCTCCCGCCCTCGCTGCTTTCCCGGGGGCCTTCGCTCCGGGGCCCTTCCGTCATCGGCTCCCCGCGTCCGGATTCTTCGGTCCCGGGCTCTTCGGTCCCGGGGCCGAGGCGCGGGCGACCAGGAGCAGGAACAGCCCGCACAGCGCCACGAGCAGCCAGCCGGGCCGCGACGCGACGGCCAGGCCGTCCGGACCGACCCCCACCACCAGGCCGCCCGCGGCCGCGATGCCGATCGCCGCGCCGACCTGACGCGCGGTGGAGGTGATCGCCCCGGCCACCCCGGCCCGGGACGGCGGCAGACCGCCGACCGCGGTGTTGGTGATCGGCGCGTTGGCGAAACCGAAGCCGACACCGATGAGCAGATAGGCCGCCAGGAGCAGCGGGATACCGGTGTCCGGGCCGAGATCCACCAGACAGAGACCGCCCGCGGCGACGAACCCGCCCGCCAGCAGGAGCGGCCGCCTCGGCCCGAACCGCGCCACCAGGGAGCCGGACCACGGCGCGCACACCGTCGCCCCGAGCGCCATCGGCAGGGTCGCCGCCCCGGTGGCCAGCGCCGTCCAGCCCCGGGCGTGCTGGAGGTACAGCGTGTTGAGCAGCAGGCTCACGTTCAGGGCGACGAACAGGGCCACGGCGCCCAGGGCCGCCATGGCGAACGGCATCCGGCGGAAGAGCGCGAGGTCCATCAGCGGCTCGGGCCGGCGCAGCTCGACCCGGGCGAACCCGGCGGTGGCGAGCGCCGCCACCGCGCAACCGGCCACCGCCGCAGGAGAGGTCCAGCCGATCCGGGGGCCCTCGATGAGCACGGCCACCGCACTGCCCAGGGCCAGCACCAGCAGCGACTGGCCGGGGAGGTCGAGCCGCCGGGCGCGCTGCCCGTGCGACTCCGGCACGAACACCGCCACCAGGACGAGGGCGGCGAGGATGACCGGCGCGTTGATCCAGAACACCGAGCGCCAGCCGAAGGCCGCGATGAGCGCCCCGCCGGTGACCGGCCCGGCCGCCATGCTGAGCCCGAAGACGGACGCCCAGACGCCGATCGCCCGGGCCCGCTCCCGGGGGTCGGGCATCGTGTTCACCACGATCGCCAGGGCGACCGGGCTGAGCATCGAGGCGCCGACCCCCTGGGCGGCCCGGGCCGCGACGAGGAAGCCGAGCGAGGGCGCCACCGCGCAGGCGAGCGAGGCGAGCCCGAAGACGACCAGCCCGGTCCGGAACACGCGCCGGCGGCCGAAGCGGTCCGCGAGGGCGCCGGCCGAGATCAGCAGACCGGCCAGGACGACGGTGTAGGCGTCCACGACCCATTCCAGCCCGCTGGTGCCCGCCGCCAGCCCGCGCCCGATCTCGGGCAGGCCGACGTTGACGATGGTGGTGTCCAGCCCGACCAGGAACATGCTCAGCGCGCACACGGCGAGCACTGTCCACCGTCGGCGGGTGCTCAGTGCGGGTCGATCAGCCAGGATTGTCGTGGTCACGGGCCCACCTTCGGTTCGGTAACGTCTGCGGCCCCATGCTCGGACCGGGCGGCAGCGCCGGCCCAGCATCTTTGCGAAGACCGCAAAATCGCGCTCCGGCCCGCCCGAGGGGCCGGACGGACCGGAGGCACCCCATGAACGGCGACCGCACCGACCCCGTGAAGTCCGTGAAGCCCGGGGAGCCTGTGACGCCCGGGGAGCCCGGGGAGTCACCGGAGTCCGGGGAGCCCGTCGCGCCGGAGGCCGGCGGCGACGACGTCGACGAGATCCTCGCCGGCATCGGGCCGCGGCTGCGGGCCCTGCGCCGCGACCGCGGGCTCACCCTGGAGGCCCTCGCGGAGACCACCGGGATCTCGGTGAGCACGCTGTCGCGCCTGGAGTCGGGCAAGCGGCGCCCGACCCTCGAACTGCTCATCCCGCTCGCGCGCACGCACCGGGTCGCCCTGGACCAGCTGGTCGCGGCCCCGGCCACCGGGGATCCGCGCCTGCACCTGAAGCCGCAGCACCGGGAGCGCGGCAACGTCCTGGTGCCGCTGACGCAGTACCCGGGCCGGGTCCAGGTGTTCAAGCAGGTGCTCGCCCACCGCGAGCCGAAGCTGGTGACCCACGCCGGTTACGAATGGCTGTACGTGCTCGCCGGCGGGCTCCGGCTCATCCTCGGCGAGCGCGAATTCACCCTCCGCCCGGGCGAGGTGGCCGAGTTCGACACCGGTGAGCCGCACTGGTTCGGCCCCGTCGACGCGAACGCGGTGGAGATCCTGCACCTGTTCGGCCCGCACGGCGACCAGGCCGTGGTGCGTACCGGGCCTTCCAAGCAGGCGCCTTGACGGTTCGTCCGTTGGAGCCCGGCCGTCGCGCGGGTGGCCGCGCCACCGCCGGGCGGCGCCATCTCGGGGGCGCCGCCCGGCGGTTCGGGGCGCGGGTCGGCGGCTAGATGCCGAAGGCGTCGGCCCAGCGGACCGTCCCGGACGGCAGCGGGTGCCGGTCGTCCAGGCTCAGCGCCATCCACGCCTCGTCGGGCGCGTCGACGGCGAGGACCAGCCCGTGCCCCGAGGCGCGGACGAAGCCGAACCGCGGGTAGTACGACGGGTGTCCGAGCAGCACGACGAAGCGCTCGCCGAGGCCCCGGGCGGCGTCGAGCGCCGCCCGGACCGCGGCCGAACCGGCGCCGGAGCGCTGGTGGTCCGGGTGCACGGAGACCGGGCCGAGGGCGAGCGCCGGGACGTCACCGATGAACGCGCGGCTCAGCACCGCATGGCCGACGGGGGCGCCGGCCGGACCGGTGGCGACGACGGAGAGGCCGTCGATCCAGCCCTCGTCGGTGCGCAGCACGGCGAGCAGGTCGGCCTCCGCGGGCCGGCCGAACGCCGCGAGGGTGAGGGCCTGGACGGCCGGGACATCGGCGTCCGACTCGACGCGGGTCGGCCAGGAGGAAGCGGACGAAGACGGAGAGGACATGGTGGAAACCCTTGGCTGGAGGGCCCGTCGCGGCGGCGCCGCGCACCCGCGGTGCGGGGGCGGAAGCCGTCAGACCAGGGCCCGGGGAGTGTGAACCGTCGCCTGGGCGCTGCGCGGTACGGGCGCAGCCGTCGTCACCGTGGCCACTGGTCCACCTCCTTCGCCGAGCTCGTCGTCCTGTCGTCCGGTCCGGACCAGTCGAAGGTAACACGGACAGCGGAACGGACGCCCCCGGTTTTCCGGCCGGCCGCCGGGCGGCGCGGACGGAGTCCGTGATCGGGCGCGCGTCAATGGCGCTCGACCGGCAAATAATTTCCGGTGCACCCGTCGGATGGTGGTCTGTCCAGTTTTGCGAGGCGGCAAAAATCTTCCGGTTGACAGTCGTCGCAGCGTATTGAATTCTTTCAATCGCCGGGGAGCCGCGCAGCTCTTCGGACCAAATAGCGATCGACTCCGGGGGCCGGCAGAGCGAGCGGTGCAGGAATCACTGGATCATGCGAGCGGCCGGACGGTCGGCGCCGGCCAGTCCGGACGGATGTCCGGACGCGGTTTCCACGAGTACGCCTGATCACCCGGAATTTGCGATGCCGAAAAGGCCCCGGGGAGGGCCCGGCATTTCCGTACCGAAATTCAACAAGGAATCTGGCGTGCACTCATACATGAACATCAAGAAGTCCGCGCGAATCAGCCACGACTTCTGGGAGGTCACCGCCGCGGCCGGGATGTTCGACATCGTGGTGTCCGGCCTCGGCGACGGGCGGCACCGGACGCTGGCCGACGGCCACGAGTTCGTGAACATGTCGTCGTACTCCTACCTCGGCCTCGACACCCACCCGCGGATCGTGCGGGCGGCCGCCGACGCGGTGCTCGCCGAAGGGGCGCTCAACAGCTCGACCTCGCGGATGCGGATCCGGTTCGGATCGCTGCGGGACGCCGAGACGGCGCTCTCCGAGCTGTTCGACGTCGAGGCGCTGACCGTCGCCTCCTGCGCGGCCGCCGCCTGGGCGAGCCTGCCGCTGCTGGCCTCCGGGCTGCTGACGGACGGCGTCGCGCCGCTCATGGTCTTCGACAAGAACGCGCACTTCTGTCTCAACGCGATGAAGCCCGCGGTGGCCGACGAGGCGGAGATCGCCACCATCGCCCACAACGACGTGGACGCGTTGGAGGACCTCTGCCGCAAGCACCCGCAGGTCGCCTACGTCGCCGACGGCGTCTACAGCACCGGCGGCGCCGCGCCGATCCCCGAACTGCTGCGCCTGCAGGAGAAGTACGGGCTGTTCCTGTTCTTCGACGAGGCGCACGGCGTCTCCACCGTCGGCGAGCGCGGCCGGGGCGCCGTGCTGGAGGCGATGGCGGCGAACGGCGGGATGAACGACCGCACGCTGATCATCACCTCGCTCAACAAGGGCTTCGGCGCCTCCGGCGGCGCGATCTTCCTCGGCCCGGGCGGCTCGCAACAGCGCCGCGACACCGCGCTGCGCAACGGCGGCCCGCTGATGTGGTCGCAGCGCATCAACACCGCCGGACTGGGCGCCATCATGGCCTCCGCGGAGCTGCACGGCTCCCCGGAGCTCAAGGAGCTCCAGCTCAGGCTCCAGGACAACATCGCGCTCTTCGACTCGCTGGTGGAGACCTCCTTCAACGGCGACGGCCTGCCGATCCGCTTCGTGGACATCGGCTCCGAGGACGCCACCATCCGCCTCGCCGGATCGCTGCTGGAGCGCGGCTACTACACCTCGCCGATCTTCTTCCCGGTGATCGGCCGGGGCAAGGCGGGGCTGCGGCTGATGCTGCGCGCCAACATGGCCGAGGCCGAGATCCGCGACTTCTGCGGCGCGCTGAACGACGGCCTGCGGGCCGAGGCGGCCCGCGAGCCGGGGCAGGACCAGCGATGACGGCCCTGCGCTCGCACAACGACTCCTCCACCGAGGTCTTCCGCCGCAACACCGCGGCCTTCGACGAGAAGCGCCAGGTCATCGCCCGGGCCCGGGCCGCCGCGATCGCCGGCGGGGACGAGCGCTCGCGCCGGCGCCACACCGAGCGCGGCAAGCTGACGGCCCGCCAGCGGGTCTACCAACTGCTGGACCCGGGAACGCCGTTCATGGAGCTGGGCCAGCTGGCCGGGCACGAGGTGTACGACGAGCACGTGCCCTCGGCCGCGCTGGTCACCGGCATCGGCATGGTGAGCGGCCGCCCGGTGGTGGTCTTCGCCAACGACGCCACGGTCAAGGGCGGCAGCTACTTCCCGCTCACCGTGGAGAAGCAGCTCCGGGCCCAGCTGGTGGCCCGGGAGAACGGCCTGCCCTGCATCTACCTGGTGGACTCCGGCGGGGTCTACCTGCCGCTCCAGGAGCAGCTGTTCCCCGGCGAGTACCACCTGGGCCGGATGTTCCGGAACATCGCCGAGATGTCGGCGCTCGGCCTGCCGCAGATCGCCGCGGTGATGGGCAACTGCACCGCCGGCGGCGCCTACATCCCGTCGATGTGCGACGAGACGGTGATCGTCCGCGGCACCGGCACGGTCTTCCTGGGCGGCCCGCAGCTGGTGCGCGCGGCCACCGGCGAGGTGGTGGACGCCGAGACGCTGGGCGGCGCCGACCTGCACACCCGGGTCAGCGGGGTGGCCGACCACCTCGCCGAGAGCGACGAGCACGCCCTGTCGATCGTCCGGGAGATCATGGCCCGGGACGGCCGGCCGGCCCTCAGTCCGCCGCCGCAGCCCCCGCGCGCGCCGCTGTACGACCCGGCGGAGCTGCCCGGCATCGTCAGCGCCAGCCTGCGCGAGCACATCCCGGCCCGGGAGATCCTGGCCCGGCTGCTCGACGGCAGCGAACTCGCCGAGTACCGGGCCCGGTACGGGCCGACCATCGTGTGCGGCACCGGCCACATCGGCGGCTACCCGGTGGGCGTGGTGATCAACGACGGGGTGCTGTTCCCGGAGAGCGCCCAGAAGGCCGCGAACTTCATCGAGCTCTGCACCCAGCGGGACATCCCGCTGCTGTTCCTGCACAACATCAACGGCTTCATGGTCGGCGCCGAGTACGAGGCCGACGGCATCGCCAAACACGGCGCCAAGCTGGTCAACGCGGTCTCCACGGCCAAGGTCCCCAAGTTCAGCCTGGTGATCGGCGGCAGCTACGGCGCCGGCAACCTCGCGATGTGCGGGCGCTCGATGGGCCCCCGGCTGATGGCCATGTGGCCGAGCGCCAAGTCCACCGTCGTCGGCGCCGAGCAGACCGCGACGGTGATGGCGCTGATCCGCAGCGACCAGCTCGCCAAGGAGGGCAAGGTCCTCTCCCCCGAGGAGGAGGAGTCGATCCGGCGCCCCATCATCGAGACGTACGAGCGCCAGTCCCACCCGCTCTACTACGCCGCCCGGATGTGGGTGGACGCCGTGGTGGACCCGACCGAGACCCGTGAGTGGCTGGCGCTCTGCCTCGCCATGTCCGCCGACGCCCCCAAGCAGGAAACGCGCTTCGGCGTGTTCAGGATGTGATGACGGAAATGATCAAGCGTCTCCTGATCGCCAACCGCGGCGAGATCGCCCGGCGGATCGCCCGCACCTGCCGCCGGCTCGGCATCGAGTACGTGGCGGTCCACTCCGACGCCGACCGCTCCTCGGCCCACCTGGCGGGCGCCGTCGAGCGGGTCCGGATCGGCCCCGCCGCGGCCGCCGAGAGCTACCTGGACGTCGACGCGCTGGTCGACGCCGCCGTCCGGACCGGCTGCGACGCCGTCCACCCCGGCTACGGCTTCCTCTCCGAGCACCCCGGCTTCGCGGCGGCGGTCGCCGGGGCCGGGCTGGTCTGGGTCGGCCCGGACGCCGCCACGATCACCGCGATGGGCGACAAGTCGACCGCCCGCGCGCTGATGGCCGCCGCCGGGGTCCCGGTGCTGCCCGGCTCCGGGACGGCCACCGAGTCGGCCGAGGAGATCCTGGCCGACGCCGAGCGGATCGGCTACCCGGTGATCCTGAAGCCCGTCGCGGGCGGCGGCGGCAAGGGCATGCAGGTGGTCCGCGCGGCCGCCGAGCTGCCCGAGGCGGTGGCCGAGGCCGTCCGGCTGGGCCGCAGCAACTTCGGCGACGGCCGGCTGCTGGTCGAGCGGTACGTGGAGCGGCCCCGCCACATCGAGGTCCAGGTCTTCGGCGACGACCACGGGAACGTGGTGCACCTCTTCGAGCGCGAGTGCTCGCTGCAGCGCCGCCACCAGAAGGTCGTCGAGGAGGCCCCGGCCGCCAACCTGGCGCCCGCCGTCCGGGCGGAGCTGCTGGAGGCGGCCGTCCGCGGCGCCCGGTCGCTCGGCTACGTCAACGCCGGCACCTTCGAGTTCATCCTGGACGCCACCGACCGCTGCTACTTCCTGGAGGTCAACACCCGGCTCCAGGTGGAGCACCCGGTCACCGAGGAGATCACCGGCGTCGACCTGGTGGAATGGCAGCTGAGAGTCGCCGACGGGCAGCGGCTGCCGCTCGACCAGCACGAGATCACCGCGACCGGCCACGCCGTCGAGGTCCGCGTCTACGCCGAGGACCCGGCCGACGGGTTCCGGCCCGCGCCGGGCCGCGCGGCGGCGGTCCGCTGGCCGGCCGGCATCCGGGTGGAGGCGGCGTTCGACGACACCGGATCGGGCACCGACGGGGCCGCGTCCGGCTCCGCCGCGCCGGAACCGGCCTTCGCGGGCGGTCCGGGCGGTGACGCGGCCTTCGGCGGCGCCGTCTTCGGCGGCGGCGCCGAGGTCCCGGCCTTCTACGACCCGATGTTCGCCAAGCTGATCGCGCACGGCCCGGACCGCCCGAGCGCCCTGCGCCGGCTGCTCCCGGCCGTCCGCGACACCGCCCTGCCCGGGCTGACCACCAACCTCGGCTTCCTCGCCGAACTCCTCCAGGCCCCCGCCGTGGTCGCCGGGCGGATGGACACCCACCTGGTGGACGCCCTGGTCTCGACCGGGACCGGGCAGCCGGCGCAGGGCGAGCCGGCCGGCCCCGCCGGCCGCACCGACCGGGTCCTGGCCGCCGCGGCCTGCGCGGCCGCGATGCAGCTGCCGCCCGTCGACGACGCCCCCGCCTCGCCGTGGCACGGCGCGGTCGGCCCGTTCGACCGCCACCGGCTGGACCCGGTCGCGCCGTTCGGCCGGGTCGTGCTGCGGCACGGCCGGCGGACGCTGCAGGCCGGACTCACCGGACGGCGCGGCGCCGCCGTGGACGTCCAGGTCGAGTCCGCCCCGTTCACCGTCACGGTCGCCGCCGTACCGGGCCACCCCGGCCTGTACCGGGGCACCGTCGGCGACCGGCGCTGGACCGGTCTGCGCAGCCCCGCCGGCTGGGAGCTCTCCGTCGACGGGCACCGGGTGGCGCTGGCCGCCCAGAGCTTCGCCGAGGGCGGCTCCGGGGCCGCCGACAACGCCGTCAAGTCGCTGATGCCGGGCACGGTGGTCGGACTGCTCTGCGAGGTCGGCGACCGGGTCGAGGAGGGGGACGCCCTCGTCATCGTCGAGGCGATGAAGATGGAGAACCGCATCCTCGCCCCGTTCTCGGGCGTCGTCACCGCGATCCGCTGCGCCGTGCGCGACCTGGTGGCGACCGAACAGGTCCTGGTCGAACTCGACGCCGACGCCGAAGCCTGAGCGCCCGACCCGCCCGACCCGCCCGATCCGCCCCACCCCCCGGTCAGTTGAAGTAGCACCCCCCCGCACCACGCACGCAAGGAGCCCTCTCATGCCCGCTGAACCAACCCCCCGGAAGCTGCTGCTGGTCGGCGGGGTACGGGCGGTGCCGCTCGGCCTCGACATGGCGCGGCTCGCCCTGGACCAGGCCCACGCGCGCGGGCTGCGGACCCACCTGACGAACCAGGAGGCCGTCCTCGCCGCCACCCCCGGGGTGGCCGAACAGGCCGGCGCCGTCTCGGCGGTGGACTTCGCCAACCCCGGCGAGTCCGCCGCCTGGGCGCGCGACCGGGCCGCCGCGGGCGAGCGCTTCGACGCCGTCCTCGCCCTCCAGGAGATGGCCCAGGTGGCCGCAGCCGAGACCGCCGAGGCACTGGGCCTGCCGGGCAACCCGGCCGAGGCCGTCCGACGGGTCCGCACCAAGGACGCCTGCCGGACCGCCCTGGCCGCCGCCGGCTTCCGGCAGCCCGCCGTCCGGCTCTGCGTGGACGAGGCGGAGGCGGCGGAGTTCCTGCGCGGCTCCACCGGGCCGTGGATCGTCAAGCCCCGTGACGCGATGGGCAGTACGGGCGTCAGCCGGATCACCGGACCGGACGGACTGCCCGCCGCGATCGCGCTGCTGCCCGGTCGCAACCCCTTCCTGGTCGAGGAGTTCGTCCAGGGCGCCGAGTACAGCGTCGAGGGCCTCTTCCTCGGCGGCGAGCCGGTCGTCCTCGCGGTCACCGAGAAGGAGAAGGTGGAGCCGCCGTTCTTCGTCGAGGTCGGCCACATCCTCCCGGCCGAACTCCCGGACCCGCAGCGTGAGGAGATCGAGCGTCAGGTCAAGGCGGCGCTCGCCGTGCTGGGCCTGCGCGTCGGCGGTTTCCACGTCGAACTCTGGCTGAGCCCGGACGGCATCGTGCTCGGCGAGGTGCACGGGCGGTTCGGCGGCGACTGGATCCACCGGATGCTCGCCCACGTCGTCCCCGGCCTGGAGCTGTTCGGCCTCCTCTACGACGACCTGCTGGGCCTGCCGCGCGACGAGGCCGCGCCGACGCCGGTCCGGGCCGCCGCCGCCCGCTACCTCACCCCGCCGCCCGGCCTGGTGACCGCGGTCGAGGGGTGGACGGAGGCGGCGAACCACCCGGACGTGCTCTACGCCGACCTCGCGGTCGGACCCGGCGGCACCGTCCGCCCGCTGCGCACCTCCGGGGACCGGGCGGGCGTGATCGTGGTCGGGGCCGACACCCCGGACCAGGCCCGCAAGCTCGCCCGCGAGCTGGCCGACTCGGTCCGCTTCACGGTGGAGCCGGCCCGGACGGCGGAGCCGGCATGACGCACACGGACGCCCCGCCCCGGGCGGCCGGCCTGCTGAGCCGGCTGACCGCCACCCTGCTGCCCGCCTCCCGGCAGGGCCGGATCATGGCCGCCGGGACCACCGTGGACGCGGTCGCCAACGGCCTCTACCTGGCCACCGCCACGCTCTACTTCGTCCGCTACCTCGACATCACGGCGGTCGCGGTCGGCACCGCGATCGCCGCGGCCAACATCGCCGGCCTGCTCAGCCCCCTGGTCTTCGGCCCGCTCGCGGACCGGCTCGGTGCCCGGCCGGTCTACGTGGCGCTGACGCTGGTCCGCGCGCTCGGCTTCATCGGGTACGCCCTGGTCGGCAGTTACGCCGGCTACCTGGTCGTCACCTGTCTGACCATCGCCGCCGCGCGGGCCTGCTCGCCGCTGCTCCAGGTGATCGTCGGCGAGTTCGAGGGGGCCGCCGAGCGGACCAAGACGATGGCCTCGCTGCGCGCCATCACCAACATCGGCCTCACCGCCGGCTTCCTGCTGGCCGCCCTGGTGCAGGCCGCGCACTCCCGGGCCGCCTTCGTGGCGCTCTTCCTGTTCAACGCGGCCGCCTTCGCCGCCGTCGCGCTCGCCGTGGTGCGGGCCGGCCGGGTGGCCGGATCGTCGGCCGCGCCGGCCGCCGCGCCCGCCGAGGCCGGGGCGGAGGGCGGCTCCGGCTCGCCGTACCGGGACCGGCGGTTCCTGCTGGTCACGGCCGCCAACGCGGTGCTGATGCTGCACGACTGCGTGCTGTTCATCCTGCTGCCGCTCTGGGTGGTGGACCGAGCCGGGCTGCCGGCCAGTGCCAGCTCGGCCCTGCTGGCGATCAACACCGTGCTGACCGTGGTGCTCCAGCTCTCGGTGGCCCGGTTCGCCCAGGGGCTGGCCAAGGCGCTGCGGATGCTCCGGGTCGCCTGCCTCTTCCTGGTGCTGGCCTGCGCGTTCTTCGCGTTCGCCGACGGCCGGGGCAAGTACCTGGCGCTGGCCGCCGCGGTGGTCGCCGTCGCGCTGCTGACAGTGGGGGAGAACCTGCACGCCGTCTCGCGCTGGGAGATCTCCTACGAGCTGTCGCCGCCGGTGGGCCGCTCCCGCTACCTGTCGCTGTTCAGCACGGGCATGAGCGCGCAGCTGATCGTCGGCCCGTTCCTGGCCACCGGTCTGCTGCTGCCGGCCGGCGCGATCGGCTGGGTGCTGCTCGCCGCGCTGTTCGCGGGCGCGACCACCGTGACGGTGCTCGCCGGCCGCACCGGCATCCAGAAGTCACCGGCCGTTTCCCAGGAGGCGCTGACCGGCTGATGTCACTCTGCGTTGCTTGAACGATCACAACCGAGCAAGTACAGTCCCCCTAGAGCGTGTCAAGGGCCACGCGGGCACACCGGGGGGTGGACTTCATGCTGCGACGCTCGGTCGCGACGTTCCCCGGTCTGCCTTTCCGATGTCGGTCCAGCCACTGAACCAGCCGTTCAGCAAGGGGACTTGTCATCACCGACCGGGCTGACGAACCATCAGCCGCGCCGGTACTTCGGGCTGTCCGAATTCGACACGTCCCCCCTCGGGGCCGTCATCGTCGAATGCAGGAACAGACCGGAGTGAGCCATGGTGCTGCGCGAGGCACTGAGCATCCCCATCCCCCTCGACCACGAAGCGTCGACCACCGCCGAACTCCCCGGCCTCGCCAGTCTGCTACGCGACTGGCGAGGCCGGGCCGGCCTGCGAATGGGGCTGGCCAAGCCGCTTCCCCAGATGGTCGTCGCCACCAGACTCGGCATGAGCGAGCGCTGGTACCGCGACCTGGAGCGAGGCGGCACCGCCCGCTTCGACCCCAGACTGCTGGCGCTGCTCGCCGACGTGCTGCTGCTCGACGCCGACGAGCGCGCCACCCTCTACCTCTACGCGATGGGCGGCACCCCGGCCGCCGGCCCGGCCCGGCCGGAGGACCTCACCGCCCTCCAGGAGCTGGTCGACCGGCAGATGCCGAGACCGGCCTTCATCGCCGACCGCGCCTGGACCGTCGTCGGCCACAACCGGGCCGCCGCCGAGTGGTTCCCCTGGATGAGCAGGCCCGGGGCCAACTTCGCCCGCTGGGTGCTGACCGCCCCGGAGGCCCGCGAACAGGTCGCCGACTGGACGTGGCAGGCCCGGATGACCCTCGCCATGATCCGCTTCGCGCTGGCCCGCTACCCCGGGGACGAGTCGGTGGTCGCCCTGCTCACCGACGTGCTGCGCGACCCGCTCTGCCGCCGGCTCTGGGCCGGCCGGGCCTGCGTGGTCGCCAACCGGGACGGCGACCGCTTCGGCCTGCGGCTGCCGCACCTCTCGCCCGAACCGATCGAGACGGTCGCCCAGGTCCTCACCCCCGGTGGCCGACCGGACCTCAGCTTCGTCGTCCTGGGGCCGCCGCCCGGGGTCTGACCGCGGGGTGCCCCGGGGCCGCCGGCCCCGGGGTCCGCGCGGGGGCGGGGCGGCCGGGCGCGGCGTCAGTGGAACCGCGTCACGAACCGGCGCTGCCAGGGGGTCTCGACGGCGCGCCGGTCGTAGTGCTCCCGCACGAAGGCGACCGCCTCGCCGGCCGGGACGCCGTCCAGCACGGCCAGGCAGGCCAGCGCGGTGCCCGTCCGGCCGAGCCCGCCGGCGCAGGCCAGCTCGACCCGCTCGGACGCCGCCCGCTCCCAGGCCTCCCGGAGGGCGGCCGCCGCCTCGGCCCGGTCGGCGGGCAGCCGGAAGTCCGGCCAGCGGAGCCAGCGGCTCGCCCAGGGGACGGCCGGCGGCCGGTGCCCCAGCAGGTAGAGGCCGAACGCGGGTTGCGGCCCGGGCGGCAGCGGCCGCCGCAGACCGCGCCCCCGGACGAGTCGGCCGGACGGCAGGCGCAGCACCCCGGCGGCGGTGGGGTCCCAGGTGGCGGAGGCGGTCATCCGGCGAGCCTACGGCTCGTCCGGCCGGTCGCGGGCGCGGTCCGTACCCACCCGGCCCTTCCGTGCCGCGGGTCCGCGCGAGTCAGGAGGCCGCGTACAGGCCGGTCGGGGCGGGCAGACCGGCGCGGTGCGCCAGAGCGGCGGCCTCCCCGCGCGAGGTCACGCCCAGCTTGCCCAGGATGTTGGCGACGTGGAACTTCACCGTGGACTCGCTGATCAGCAGGGCGCCGGCGATCTCCCGGTTGCGCCGGCCCCGGGCGAGCTGGTCGAGCACCTCCAGCTCCCGGGGCTGCAAGCCCTCCAGGGGGTCCGGCCCGCCGGTCGCCGCCGGGGCGCTCAGCGGCAGGTCGACGGTGACGGTGGTGCCCCAGCCGGGAACGGCGTCCACCGCGAGCCGGCCGCCCACGGCGGTGATCCGGTCCGCCGTCCGGTGCACGGCCAGGGTGTCGGCGCCGAGCAGGCCCGGGCCGTCGTCGCGCACCACGACCCGCAGGACGTCCGCGACGAACTGCCAACTCACGTGCAGGCGCGTCAGACCGTCCTGTTCGATCATGGTGAGCACGGCCGACCGGACGGCCGCCCGGGCGGTGTGCGCGATCTCGGCGGGGAGGGAGCGCCCGCCCGCCGCCGGGGCCGGCAGGTCGAGCCGGACGGGGCTGTGCCGCAGCAGCGGGCGGATCTCGTCCGCGAGCCGGGCGAAGGCGGTGGCGGCGGGCTCCTCGCTCAGCTCCCGGTCGAGGTCGGCGCCCGCGCGCAGGTCCAGCAGCGCGCCGACGGCCAGCTCGGTGGCGCTGCGGCGGGCGGTGGCGTCGTCCAGGGCGGCGGAGCGCAGCGGCGCGAGGATCGCGGAGAGCGCCGAGGCGTGCGCGCCGCTCAGCTCGGCGATGGCCCGGGCCCGGGCACCGGCGGAGGCCCGTGACGTGGCGGCGTACGCGGGGGCGGCGTCGACGGCCCGGTGGTGGGAGTGGGTGACCAGCAGCTCCCAGAGCTGCTGCAGGACGGCGAGCGGCTGGTCGGGCAGCCGCTCGCCGCCCGTCCGGACCAGCACCAGCAGCGCGCCGTTGCTGCCGGGCGGGGCGGCGGAGACCGCGACGGCCGACCGCGGCCGGTCCGCCAGGACCGCCTCGCCCTGCCAGGGCAGACCGGGTGCCACCGCCTCGGCCAGCCGGGCCAGTTCCCGGGTGGTGATCCGCCCGGTGAGCTCGGTCGGACCGTGGGCGAGGGCGGGGGAGTAGGTGCAGACGCCGCTCAGCTGGGCGAGGGCGGTGTGCGGGACGAGATCGGCGAGGACGCCGGAGAGGCGCGGGAGGAGCTGTGGCCTCGGCGCCCCCAGCACCGCCACCACCTGGGCGAGCACGTCCTCGGGGCGCTCCCAGCCGCGCTGCCGGTGCCCGGGGTGCCCGGCTCCGTCCGGGGCCTGCGCCGCGTTCCCGGCCCTCGCGTGTCCAGTCGCCGCGCTTCCCGCCCCGTCGCCTGCCCCGTGGTTCGCCATGGGTTCCAGCCTAGTGACCCGGTCCGCGCGGGTGCCTGGCCGTTCGGCCAGGCGGAACCGGCCGAACGGCGGGCCGGGGGCCGCCCCTCCCGCGACCAGGCTGGAGACCGTCAGACCGACGAACTCTCCGACCAGTGAAGGACAGTGGGACTCCCATGACCAAGGCCATCGCCTTCTCCGCATTCGGCGGCGCGGACGTGCTGCACCCGATCGAGATCGACCTGCCCGCTCCCGGCCCCGGCCGGATCCGGATCGCCGTCCGGGCGGCGGGCGTGAACCCGGTGGACCACAAGCTGCGCAGCGGCGCGATGGAGGGCCTGTTCCCGGTGACCTTCCCGCACGTCGCCGGTTTCGAGGTGGCGGGCGTGGTGGAGGCCGTCGGCGAGGGGGTGGACGAGTGGGCGCCCGGGGACGAGGTGTTCGGCTCGGTCCGCGGCGGCGGCTACGCCGAACACGCCGTGGTGGGCGCCGGCGACGTGGTCCGCAAGCCGGCCGGGCTGAGCTGGGAGCAGGCCGCGGGGCTCCCGGTCGCGGCCGAGACGTCCTGGCGGGCGCTCCACCTGCTGGGCGTGGAGCGCGGCCAGACGCTGCTGGTGCACGGCGCGGCGGGCGGGGTGGGCACGATCCTGCTGCAGTTCGCCCGCTCGCGCGGGATCCGGGTGATCGGCACCGCGAGCGAGGCCAACCACCCGTACCTGCGCGAGCTGGGCGCGATCCCCGTGACGTACGGCGACGGTCTGGCCGAGCGGGTCCGGGCGGTGGCGCCGGAGGGGGTGGACCGGGTGCTGGACGCGGCCGGCCAGGGTGACGTCCTGCCGCTCTCGATCGAGCTGGCCGGCGGACCGGAGCAGGTGCTGACCATCGCCGACCACGAGGGCTCGGCCAAGTACGGCGTGCGGTTCAGCGCCGGCTCGGACACCGTCCACCACCACGGCCCCGCGCTCGCTGCCGTGCTCGCGCTGCACGAGGAGGGCACGCTGCACCTCCCGCTGCACCAGGTGTTCCCGCTGGCGGAGGTGGACCGGGCGCACCGGGTGAGCGAGCAGGGGCACGTCCGGGGCAAGCTCGTCCTCACCGTCGGCTGACGCCGGCGCCGGGGAGGTCCGCCGGGTGCCGCGGTCTGCGGCGGGGGGTGGAGCCGCCCCGATCGCGGCCTGACCCAACTGCGCGGTGTGCCGGTTCATCTGACGGCCGATCGGTAGAGTCCGATGTCATGGCTGATGCGATCGAATCCCCGGGTGCCGGGCGGCTGGCGGGCAAGTCGTGCGTGGTGACGGGTGCGGCGAGCGGGATCGGCCGTGCGGTGGCCGAACGCTTCGCCCGGGAGGGCGCGCGGGTGGTCGCGACGGACCTCGACGCCGAGGGTCTGCGGCGGCTGGCGGACGAGCTGCCGCGGGCGGTCAGTACGGTGGTCGGCGACGTCTCCCGCGAGGACGACGCCCGCCGGATGATCACCGCCGCCGTCGAGCGGCACGGCCGGATCGACGTCCTGGTCGCCAACGCGGGGGTGCTCCCGCTGTCGGAGATCACCGAGGCCGACGCCGCGGAGTGGGACCGGGTGATGGCCGTCGACGGCCGGGGGATGTTCCTCACCTGCAAGTACGCGATCGAGGCGATGGCCGGGCCCGGCGGCGCCGGCGGCGCGATCGTCTGCCTCTCCTCGATCTCCGGCGAGGCCGGCCAGCGCGGCCAGGCCGTCTACGGGCCCGCCAAGTTCGTGGCGTCCGGCCTGACCAAGCACCTGGCCGTCGAGTGGGCCGACCGCGGCATCCGGGTCAACGCCGTCGCCCCGGGCACCATCACCACCGAGCGCGTCCGCCGCCTCCAGGACGAGCCGGGCGGCTCCGACTACCTGACGGCGATCGAGAAGCTGCACCCGATGGGCCGGCTCGGCACCCCCGCCGAGGTGGCGGCGGCGGTCCTCTTCCTGGCCTCCGACGACGCCTCCTTCATCACCGGCGCGGTCCTCCCGGTGGACGGCGGGTACCTGGCGCAGTAGGGCTCGCCGGGCCTGGGGCGTGCGTGCGGGTGGTTCCCCGGACCGCGGTCACCGTGCGCCGGCCGGTCGGCCGACGAGCTCGGCGGGCTCCCCGGAGAAGCCGACCTCGCCCCGGTGCAGCACATGGACGACGGCCGCGCCGGTGAGGCTGCGCGGGAGCGACCGCGCGGTCAGCACGACCGCCCGGCCCTCGGCGGCGGCCGTGTCGAGCAGGTGCGCGTGCAGCCGTTCGGCCACGGCCGGGGCCAGCCCCCGGTCCGGCTCGTCCAGCAGGAGCAGGCTCGGCCGGCCCGCCAACGCACGTGCCAGGGCGACCAGTTGCTGCTGCCCGCCGGAGAGCGTCCCGGCCGGCCGGGGCAGCAGGGCGGTCAGTTCGGGCAGGAGCGCGAGCACGTCCTCGGCGGGGGCGCCGCCGAGGACGAGGTGCTCGGCCACCGTGAGCGAGGCGAACACCGCCCGCTCCGCCGGTACCAGCGTCAGCCCCAGCCGGACCCGCTGGTGGACACCGAGCGCCGTGACGTCCCGCCCCCGCCAGACCACCCGGCCGGCGGCGGGCCGGACCAGCCCGGCCAGGGCGTGCAGCACGGTGGTCCGCCCGGACCCGTTGCGGCCGAGTAGGACGGTGACCGCACCGGCGGGGAAGGCGAGATCCACCCCGTGCAGGGCCTCCAGCGGTCCGTAGCGGACGCGGGCGCCGTGGAGTGCGGCTTCGACGGTCATCGGGTGCCCGCCCGGGTCGCTCGGGCGGTGCGGTCGGCGGGGGAGGCGGGGGCCGGCTCGTGCGGGGCTTCCGGTGGTCCCCGGCGGACACGGGCGGCTTCGACGGTCACGGCGCGCCCACCCCGGCCCCCGGCGCGGCCCCGCCCCAGGCCCGGGCCACCCGGGCGTCGGCGAGCACGGCGGCCGCCGGTCCGCAGGCCACCACCCGGCCGCCGGCCATCGCGTACACGGTGTCGGCCAACTCACCGACCAGGTCGGGGTCGTGCTCGACCAGCAGCAGCGCCGTACCCCGGTCGGCCAGGCCACGCAGGGCGGCGGCCAGCCGGGCGGTCTGGGCGGTGTCCAGGCCGGCCGCCGGCTCGTCCAGCAGCAGCACCTGCGGGTCGCCCGCCAGTGCGCGGGCCAGCTCCAGCAGGCGCAGCACCCCGGTCGGCTGCTCACCGGCCGGCTCCGCCGCGAGGTCCTGGAGGCCGAACAGGGCGAGCGCCCGCGCCGTCGCCGTGTCGACGGCACGCGCGTCCGGACGGCGGCGGTGCCGCCGCTCGGCGCCGATCCGGACGTTGTCCGCCACCGAGAGGGTCGGGAAGACGGCGATCTGCTGGAAGGTCCGGGCCAGGCCGAGCCGTACCCGGGCGTACGCGGGCAGCCGGGTGACGTCCCGGCCGCCGAGCAGCACCCGGCCGGCGTCCGGGCGGACCGTCCCGGCCAGGCAGTCGAACAGGGTGCTCTTGCCGGCGCCGTTCGGCCCGATCAGTGCGGTGATCCGCCCCGGTGGCGCGGTGAGGTCGACCCCGGCGACGGCCTCGATGCCGCCGTACCGGCGGATCACACCCCGGGCCGTCAGCCGGGCCCGGCCACCGCCCGGCGGGCTCACGGTCGGGCCTCCCCGGCCCGGGTGGCGGTCCGGCTGCGGTCCGGGGGTCCGGGCGGCGTCGGGCGGCCCGGCGGCAGCGTGGTGGTCCGGATGCCGTTCCGCGGGCGGATCAGGCTCCGGGCCCGGTCGTTGTCGGGCCGGCTCATGGCCGCACCCGTTCGGTCCGGGGGGCGGACCTGGACCGCGCTGCGGGCGGTCCGCCGGGCCTGGGTGTCGTCGGGCCGGCTCATGGCCGTACCCGCTCGGGCCGGGTGGCGGTCCTGGACCACGCTCCGGTCCGTCAGCCTGCCCCGGCCACCGCCCGGCGGGCTCACGGTCGGGCCTCCTCGCCCCGGGCGGCGGCCTGCCGGGCCGTGATCAGGGTGCGGATCCGGCGGCCGGTCGCGGTCAGGCGGCCCGGCGGCAGGGTGGCGGGCGGGTGCGCCGGGTGGCGGGGGGAGAGGCGGGCGGCGGCGCCGGCGAGACCGCCCGGCAGGCGGCCGATCCCCGCCGCCAGCAGACCGACCGCGACGGCCGACACCCCGGCCACCGTGCCCGCGTCCAGGCCGATCAGCAGCGCGGCGGCCAGCACCGCGCCGAGCGCGCTGTCCGCACCGGCCACCACCACCGCGGCGAACCAGAGCAGCCCGCGCACCGGATCGAACGAGGCCGGGTCGAAGGCGCGCCCGGCCAGGCCCATCAGCCCGCCGCCGAGCGCGGCCAGCGCCGCCCCGGCCACGAAGGCGAACAGCTTCAGCCCGGGCACGTTGACGCCTGCCGCGACCGCGCCCGGCTCGTGGTCGCGCATCGCGGTCAGGGCCCGTCCCGGCCGGCCCCGGTGCAGACCCCGCACCGCCAGCAGGCCCAGCCCGAGCAGCACCAGCTCGGCCAGGTAGAAGGCGCGGTCGCCGGCCAGGAAGGCGGGCCGGTCCAGGGTGAGCCCGGTGGTCGCGTACGGCTGCTGGAAGACGAAGCGGCTCATCGCCGTCCCGACCGCGAAGGTGACCAGGGCCAGCGCCGGACCGCGCCGCCGGATCGCCGGCCAGCCGGTGAGCAGCCCGAGCGGGGCGGTGGCCAGCACCGCGAACAGCAGCGCGGGGACGGCGGGCAGCGGCGGGACGGCCGGGATCCGCCCGGACATCAGCAGCGCGGTGCCCAGCGCGCCGAGCCCGGCGTACCCGGCCTGGCCGAGCGAGATCTGCCCGCCGTACCCGGTCACCACCACGATCGAGAGCAGGACCAGGGCGAGCGCGGGCACCAGCAGCGCGCTGCGCAGGTCGTTGTCACGGAAGCCCAGCGGCAGCAGGAGCAGCACCAGGCAGACCGCCCGGGCCGCCCGGCCCCCGCCGGCCGGTCCGGGCACCGCGAGCGGGGCGCGGTCACCCGCGCCGCCGGTGATCCGCGGCCCGGCCAGCAGCGCGGCGGCCAGTAGCGCCACCACGAACAGGTTGGCCTGCACCGCCTGTACCAGCGGCAGCAGTTGGCCGGACGGCCGCAGCCTGGTCAGCTCGGCCTGCGCGATCCCGAGGCCGAGGCCGGTCGCCACCGCCACCGGGATGCTGCGCAGCCGCGCCGCCACCGCGACCGCCATCGTCTCCATCACCAGCAGCGGCAGCCCGTACGGGTCGAGCAGCAGGTACGGCGCGAGGGCGACGCCGACCAGCCCGGCGGTGAAGGAGCCGAACGCCCAGCCCGCCGCCGAGACCCGGTCCGCGTCCACCCCGGCCAGCCGGGCCAGCCGGCGGTCGTCGACGACGGCCCGCACCTGGAGGCCGAACCGGGTGAAACGGGTGGTGGCGGCCACCGTCAGGGCGAGCACCAGGATGGCGGCGAGCTGCGCCACGGTGTCGGGGCGCAGGGTGTGCCCGCCGGGGAGGGCGATCGGCTCGGCGCCGAACGGGGAGGGCGCGCCGCTCAGCGGGGCGGTGCCCCAGACCAGCACCGCCACCCCGATGAGCAGCACGAACACGCCGAGACCGGCCACCATCGTCTCGGCCGTCCCGGCGCCGCGTCGTTGCAGGGGCCGGTAGACCAGGACGTCCAGCAGGACGCCGAGCGCGGGGGCGGCGAGCAGCAGGCAGAAGGCGAGCGCCGGCCAGACCGGCCAGTGCCGGACCACCACCAGGTCGCGCAGCAGATAGGCGATGAGCATCGCCTGGGCACCCTGGGCGAGGTTGAGCACCCCGGTCGCGCGGTGGCAGACGACCAGGCCGATGCCGCTGAGGGCGGCCGCGCTGCCGACGGTGAGACCGGCCAGGGCGAGGTCGCCGGTCAGGCCGAGGGAGTCGAGGGGAGGGGTGTCTGGCACGGGTGGCACCCCCTCAGCCGGCCGGGCCGGCGGCCGCGTCCGGGGTGGCCGGTGCGCAGATCCGGCAGGGGGTGAGCCCGCGTGCCCGTACGGCGGCGGCGTCGACCGGCCGTGCGTCGTGCTTGCCGGTCACCAGCGGACAGTCGGGCCGGTGGTAGAGCGTGCCCTCGGCGACGGCGAGCAGACCGGTACGGGGGGCGGCGGGCTCCTCCGGCACCGTGGCTTCCTCCGGCCGCTCCGGTTCGACCAGGAGGGTGTAGAGCCGTTCGACCCGTCGGCCGGTCAGGTCGTCCGCGGTGGGCGGGGCCGACGGGGCCGGGGGCCGACCGGGTGAACGCAGGGCGACCAGCACGATGCCCGCCACGATCAGCGCCGCACCCGGGACGGTGGAGGAGGCCAGATAGGGGATCTGCTGTTCGACGAAGGCCTCGCCGGAGACGCCGTACCAGCCCAGGACGCACAGGGCCGCCCCGGCGGCCGCGAGGATCCAGCCCGGCCACTCGCGGGCGCCCGGGGCCGTGCGGGCCGCGCGGGCGGCCGAGCGCAGCAGCCCCCGGCCGGGCCGCCCGGCCGCCCCGTTCGGAGTGGTCTGCGGCTTCTCGCGCTCGGATTGCGATTCGTCCATGGATCCGCCTTCATGGTGTCACGTGCGACATTTCCAGGATCGGCCTGGGACAGCATCCGGAGAGCGGCGGACCGGACCGCGCGGCGCCCCCGAGCGGTCGGCGCCGACCCGGGCGGCGCAGCCGAGTTCGTCGAGAGGAACACCATGCGAGTAAGGCAGAGCGGCACCCGTCGGGGCGGCGGCCCGGTCCCGCGACCGGCGGTGGCGCTGTGCGCGCTGCTGCTGGTGGGCGCGGTGGCCGGGTGCAGCAGCAGCAGCTCGTCCGGCTCCTCGCCCTCGGCCTCGGTGTCGATCTCCGCCCCGGCGTCGGGGTCCGTCACGGTGACCGCGACCACCAGCGCGAGCGCCGGTGCCACCGTGAGCGCGGGCGCCACCGCCCCCGCCGATCCGGCGACCGCGACGAACCAGGTCACCGCCACCTGGGAGAAGTTCTTCGACCCCACCACCCCCATCCCCGAGAAGGCCGCGCTGCTCCAGAACGGTGACGTGCTGCTCCCGGCGCTCCAGGGCTTCTCGCAGGATCCGCGGGTCGGTCAGGTCAAGGCCAAGGTCACGAACGTGACGTTCACTTCGCCGACCGAGGCCACCGTCACCTACGAACTCTCGCTCCAGGGCACGGTGGTCGCGCCGGACGCCACCGGTCAGGCCGTCCTCGACAACGGCACCTGGAAGGTCTCCCGCTCGTCGCTCTGCGGCCTGCTCGCCCAGGCCGGCGGTGGGAGCGGCGCCGCCGTCCCCGGATGCGGCTGACGGCCCCGCCGTCCCGCCGGGCCGCCGACGCGCACTGCCGTCGGCGGCCCGGCCCTCGCGTCCCCCGGCGCCGCGTCCGCCGCCGCTGCGGGGGCGCCGCCCTCCTCGCGCTGCTGCTCACCGCCGTCACCGCCTGCGGCACCCGGCTGCCGGGGAGCGCCTTCACCCACCGCCCCACGCCCGCCGCCGCGAGCACCGCCGCCGGGACCAACCCCGCCTCCGACACCGGCGTCACGGCGACCGAGATCCGGATCGGTGTGGTCACCTCGCTCACCAGTCCGGTCGGCAGTGAGGTGTTCAGCGGCCCGCGCTACGGCGCGCAGGCCTTCGTCCAGGCCCTCAACGACCGGGGCGGCCTGCACGGGCGCACCGTCAAGCTGGTGACCTGCGACGACGGCGGCAGCGGCATCGGCAACCAGGACTGCGTGCACCGCCTGATCGACCAGCAGCACGTCTTCGCCTTCGTCTCCGGCAGCGTGCTCGACTACGCGGGTGCGCCGTACGTGAGCGGGAAGGGCGTGCCGGACGTCGGCGGCCAGCCGATCGGCACGGCCTACGACCGCTGGCCGCACCTCTACGGCATCTACGGCAGCGGCGCGCCGCGCGACGGGCAGGCCGTCGGCTGGAACGGGACGCTCTACCAGACCCCCGAGGTGTTCCGCTTCTTCACCGAACGGCTTGGCACCACCAGCGCCGCCGTGGTCGCCTACAACCAGGCCGACTCGGCCCGCTACGCCGCCCAGCTGAAGGCCGGCCTGGAGGCGGAGGGCTACCGCGTCCTGATGCAGACGGTCGACTTCGCGCTGCCGAACTTCCAGGCGGTGGCCGCCGCCGTGCGTGCCGACGGCTCGCAGCTGCTCCTCGACGCCATGGACACCCGGGGCAACGCGGCGCTCTGCCGGGCGCTCGACGAGGCCGGGGTGCGGGTCGCGGCGAAGGCGACCAACGTGCAGAACTGGTCGCAGACCGTCGGCACCGACTACGGCGCCTCACCCGGCTGCCGCAACGCGCTCTGGGCGACGTCGGCCAGCCTCAACTACGAGGACGTGCAGGACCAGGCGGTGCGGGACTTCCGCGCCGCGATGTCCCGCTACTACCCCGACCGCGAACCGCTGCTCTCCGCCTGGGAGCTGGAGGGCTGGGCGGGCGCCCAGTGGCTCACCGACGCGATGGACTCCTGCGGCGCCGACCTCACCCGGGCCTGCGTCGAGCGGTTCATGAACCGCGCCGAGCCCTACGACGCGCACGGACTGATCCTGCCCGCCTCGTTCGTCCCGCAGCCCCCGCCGACCGGGCCGACCCGGGCCTGTCTGAACGCCGCCCGCTGGCAGGACACCGCTTACGGGGGCCGGGGCGGCTGGGTCACCCAGGTGGCCTCGATGACCACCACCTGCTTCGAGGTGCCGCAACTGCCCTACCGGCCGTGACGGCGCCGACGAGGCCCCGGAGCGGTACGGCGGGACCACCGCCGCCGGCGACCCGCGCGCCGCTCCGCCCCCCCCGGAGCGCCCTCAGCCGAGGCGCTCCACCGCGACGATCGCCGCGTCGTCGTCCAGCCGTCCGCCCGCGTGGGCCAGCAGGTCGTGGCGCAACTGCTGCACCAGGGCCTCCGGGGGGTCGGCGGACCAGGCCCTGACGCGCTCGGTGAGCGGGTAGAACCGCCGCCGGGCGTCGCGGGCCTCGATCACGCCGTCGGTGTAGATCAGCAGGCGGTCGCCGGGAAGGAAGGCGAACTCGTCCACCTCGTAGCCGCCCGGGGCGAGTTCGCCCAGGCCGAGCGGCGGCGCCGGCCGACGGGCGTCCAGGGCGGTGACGCCGTCGGCCCGCAGCCGCAGCGGCGGCGGGTGGCCGCAGTCGATCAGCCGGACCACCGAGCCGTCGTCCGGGATGTCCAGGATGACCGCGGTGATGAACGACTCCTCGCAGTCGTCCGCCGCCGCCCCGGCGGAGGCACGGTCCGAACCCGACCGGTGGCCGCGACCGGTCCCGTCACCCGGCCGCTCCTCGCAGGGCTGCTCGCCGAGCCGGGCCAGGCCCCAGCGGACGCTGCCGTCCAGATAGCCGGCGAGGTCGGTGAGGTCGGCGTGCAGGTGGGCGGCCGCCCGGAAGGCGCCCAGCAGGAGGGCGGCGTCGCCGAGCGAGGAGAGGCCCTTGCCGCGAACGTCGCCGACCAGCAGCCGGGTGCCGCCGGGAGTGCGGGCCGCCGCGTAGAGGTCGCCGCCGACCTGCGCCTCGGCCTCGGCGGCGAGGTAGACGGAGGCGAGGCGCAGGGGCCCGATCCGGTCCGGCAGCGGGCGCAGCAGGACGCGCTGGGCGGCCTCGGAGACGGAGCGGACCTGGGCCAGCTCCCGTTCGTGCCGGTCGCGCAGCACCCGCAGCGCGACGATCAGCACCGAGACGGCGATCTGCGCGCCGAGCTGGGTCTCGTGGTTGGGGGTGGTGAGCCCGTCGCGCGTGATGCCGATGACGGTGAGGCCGGCGAGCGCGAGCAGGGCGACGGCCGCGGTGGTCCGCGCCCCCGCGAAGGACGCGGTGATCGCGGGGGCCACGATCAGCAGCGGTCCGAGGTGGATCGTCGGCGGCGACAGCACGTCGACCACGGTGATCACGACGATCAGCGCGAGCGGGAGCGCCGTCAGCGCGTGGCGGCCGAACCGCCACGACCGGCGGCGGTCGCGGGGACCCTGCCGAAGGGGCACCTCTCCTCTGTACACCGTCGGAGCGGTACCCCGCACCCCGGCGCCGGCCCGTTGCCGCCAGCCCGCTGTCGGCGGGACGGGACCGGCGGGGCGGGACGGGCGGGACGGGACGGGCGCCCCTCGGTCCTCGGCCCGGTCCCCGGCTCAGTCCTCGGCGCCGTAGCGGGCCAGGTAGCCGGCGAAGCGGGCGACGTCCTCGTCGGACCACTCGGTGAAGCGGGCGGTGAAGGCGACCCGGCGCTGCTCGCTGGCCTCGCGCAGCAGGGTCAGGCCGGCCTCGGTGGCGCGCAGGATCTGGCCGCGCTGGTCGTCCGGATCGGTCTCGCGGCGCAACAGGTCGAGCTTCTCGAGCGCGGTGACCTGGCGGCTCACGGTGGACTTGTCGAGCATGAAGTACGAGGCGACGTCGGCGGCCCGGCAGCCGCCGCGCTCGTTGATCAGGTCGAGGATGCTGTAGGTGACCAGGGAGAGGTCCGGGTGCAGCTGGGATGCCTTGTGCCGGGCACGCCGGGCGAAGGCGGTCAGCTCGCGCTGGATGGTGTCGATCGATGTCTCGCGGCCGGGCACGGCGGTCCTACCTCCTCGGTAATTTGTTGCACTGTACAACGTTTTTGGGTTCCGCTGTGCTCCGCCGTGTGCTGTCGGGCCACGCCGTCCTCCGCCGCGTTCCGCCGGCCGGCGGCACCCGGCCAGGGGCGCGGGCTCAGCCGGTCGTGACGCCGTCCGGGGTGCCGGTGGCTCCCGCGGCCCGCCAGGCGCGGGCGGCCGCGATCCGGCGGGTGGCACTCGGATGAGTGGCGAACAGTAGCTCAAGCACCCGGGGCGGGTCGACATCGGACACGTTGGCCACTGCCAGTCTGCGCTGCATGGCGATGAACTGCTCGGCGTCCGAGGTCAGTTCCAGGGCGTGCCGGTCCGCCCGGGCCTCGACCCGGCGGCTCACCGCGCACTGCACCGGCCCCGACAGGGCGCCCAGCAGGGCCGCGCAGGCCGCCATCAGCGGCAGGACGCGCGGATCCGCCGCGTCCGTCGCCCCCGCCGCCGACAGCAGCGGGCCCCAGCCGGTCAGCAGGCCGATCAGGCAGACCACCACGGCCGCCCCCACCGCGCCCAGCACCGTGCCGGTCAGCACGTCCCGGTGCTTCACGTGCCCGAGTTCGTGCGCCACCACCAGCTCCACCTCGCGCGGCTCGGCGGTGGACAGCAGCGTGTCGTAGGCGACGATCCGGCGGGTCGCGCCCAGGCCGGACACGTACGCGTTGAGGGCCGTGGTCCGCCGGGAGGCGTCCGCCACCAGGACGTCCCGCACCCGGACGTCGTCCTGGTCGGCGAGCGCGAGCAGGGCGGTCCGCAGCGGGCCGGGCGCCATCGGGGTGAAGCGGTTGAAGACCGGCTCCACCAGCAGCGGGTAGAGGAAGGAGAGCGCCGCCGTGAGCAGCGCCGCCGCGCCGGCGGCCGGGAGCCACCAGCGGTCCGGCCGGCGGTCGGTGAGCGCGAACAGTCCGAACGCCAGGGGCAGCACCAGGGCCAGGCCCAGCGCCAGTCCGCGCACGGCGTCCACCGCCCAGCCGCCCCAGCCCTGGGTGACCAGGCCGAACCGGGCCCGCACCGTCCGGGCGCCGGCGGCGAACGGCAGCTGGGCCGCCCGGCCGAGGAGGACCAGGGCGGCCGCCCCCGCCAGCACCTCGGCCGTCCGCGAGCCGCCGAACAGGTCGCCGGCGGCCGTCACCAGAGCGGCTCCGGCCGGGGTCAGCCCGAGCAGCAGCGTCAGGAGAAGGCCGGCCAGCCGCCCGCCCAGGGCCCACGGCAGCTGGGCACGCCGCAGCGCGCGGCCCCGGGCGCGCTGGGCGGGGGTGAAGTCGGGCGCGCCGGTACCGGCGCCGGGGGCGGGGGTCGCTGAGCCCGGAGGCGGGCTGACCGGATCTGTCATCTGTCGGCTGTCATCCGTAGTCCGTGAGCTGTCGGCCACCCGTTGCCGGGCGCCGTCCGTCGGGCGCTGTCCGGCCGGCCCGCGCCCACCGGTTGCCCGCCGGGCGCGGGCCGGCCGGCGGCTGCCGGGATCAGCATGTCACTCCCGCGCCGGCCCGGTGGCGGACTCGGTGCCGGTGCGGAGCAGCCGGTGCCCCAGCTCGACCAGGGCCCTCCCCACGGCGAACGCGTCGCCGACCGCCTCGGCGGGCTCGTCCTGCGGGCTGAGGCGGGCGCGGGTGTCGGCGTGCAGCACGCTGCCGTCGGCGTCGAGCACGGCGTGCACCCGGGTGGTGTCCCGGCCCTCGACGAGGTGCAGGCTCACCTGCCACTCCTTGGTGCGGACGGCCGATCCCGCGTCCTCGGTGAGGGGAGCCGCGGTCGCCGCAGGGGCGGCGTGCACCGGTGCGGCGGCGCCGTCCGCGCGGACGATCACCACCGGGCAGCTGCCGTGCACCGCGCAGTGGGAGCTCACCGAACCCAGCAGCGTGCGGGCGAAGGTGCCGCGCCCCCGGCTGCCGAGCACCAGGAAGTCGGCGTCCGCGGACAGTTCCAGCAGCACCTCGGCCGCGTGGCCGAGGACGAGGCTCTCCTCGATCTCCACCGGCCGGTCCCGGCCGACCACCTCGTCCACCTCGGCGGTCAGCGTGCGCCGGGCCGCCCGCTCGAAGCCGTCGTCCAGCAGCGGCGTGAGCCACCCGTAGAGCGACGGGTACTCCCAGGCCGCCACCGCGTGGACCGCGGCCCCGGTCAGGCCCGCCTGACCGACCGCCCAGCGCAGCGCCGCCTTCGAGGGCGCGGAGCCGTCGATCCCGACCACGATCCGCCGCCGGCCGCCGTTCACCGTGCCGATTCCCACGCCGTCCATGCGCCGTCCACCTCGCCACCTCGGCCCGGGAGCGGGCAGCCCCGGGAGCGTGCACCCCCTCCACGCTGCGCGTCCGGACGGCCGGTGCGCCAGGGACACGACGGCCCGGTGCGGCGGTTGTGGGGGCCGGGGTGTCCTGGTGGGGGTGGTGCCGGCGGTGGCGGGTCGTGGTGGTGGAGCCGGGTGCGGGGGCGCTGCGGGGGCCGGGGCGTCCCGGTGCGGCGGTTGTTCGGGCCGGTCCGTCCCCTGCGGGGGAGCCGGGGGGGACATCGAGGCGGGCCCGCCGGGCCCGCCGATACGATCGGTCGGGGCTGTCCGGCCCGGTGGGCGCGGGCAGTGGCCGTGAGCTGTGGCGCCGGTCCCGCCGGCGCCACCTGGGGAGAGGGGATCCGGTATGGCAGTCGAACCGTCCGGCGCGCAGGAGGTCCGTCGCGTCGAGGGCCTGGTGTCGGCGCAGGAGAAGGCGATCGCCCTGTTCGCCGAGGCCGAGGCGCGCGAACTGGTGGCGCCCGGGGTGGGCGAGCGCGAGGCGAGCGACCGGATCCGGGATCTCGCCAACGAGATGTTCGGCGCCACCCGGCACTGGCACAAGCGGATCATCCGCTCCGGCCCGAACACCCTGGCCCCGTACCGGGACAACCCGCCGGACCGGGTCATCGGGGCCGACGACGTGGCCTTCGCCGACTTCGGCCCCGTCTTCGAGGAGTACGAGGCGGACTTCGGCCGCACCTACGTCTTCGGCGGCGATCCGCACAAGCGGCGGCTGCTCGCCGACCTGCCGCGGATCTTCGACGCCGGCCGCGCGTTCTTCGCGGCCGACCCGGAGATCACCGGGCGGCAGCTGCACGCCGAGGTCGAGCGGCTGGCCGCCGAGGCGGGCTGGGAGGTCGGCATCTGGCACGCCGGCCACCTCGTGGGCGAGTTCCCGCACGAGGTGAACGACGGGGCCAAGGCCGACTCCTACATCACCCCCGAGAACGAGACCCCGCTGCGCCGAACCGACCGGTCGGGGCGGGTCTGCCACTGGATCCTGGAGCTGCACCTGGTCGACCGGGAGCGCGGCTTCGGCGGCTTCTACGAGCAGTTGCTCGACCTGGCCTGACCGCGGTCCCCGGCCCGCGCTCCGACCGCCGGGCCCGTCCTGCGCCCCGGGCGCGGGGCGGGTCCGGGGCGGGCGGGCCGTGGAGGCAGACCGAAGGCGATGTGGGGGAATGGCGTAGTCTGACCGCTCTCGAATCGACCCCCGGGGGGACTTCACATGCGCCGAGTCGCGGCCGCCGTCGCACTGCTGCTCGGGCTGATACCCGTGGCCGCCTGCGGGCCGGACGACCCGGCGCCGGCCAAGGCCGCGCCGGCGGGCGACGCGGCGAAGCCCTCGGCGGCCGGGACGACGGGCGCCGCGGCGTCCGCCTCGCCGTCCGCGAGCGCCTCGGCGCCCCGCCCGGACGGTTCGATCACGGTGGCGTTCGCCGGGGACGTCCACTTCGAGGGCCGCACCGAGGCCCGGCTCGCGGTGAAGGCGTCCGAGCAGGCGCTCGGCCCGATCGCCACGACCCTCTCCGACGCGGACCTCGCCGTCCTCAACCTGGAGACCGCGATCACCGACCGGGGTGCCCCCGAGCCGAAGACGTACACCTTCCGCACCTCCCCCAAGGCGCTCACCGCCCTCAAGGACTCCGGCGTCGACGTCGTCTCGATGGCCAACAACCACGCCGTGGACTTCGGCGCGGACGGGCTCACCGACACGCTCGCCGCCAAGGACTCCGCGCCGATCCCGGTCGTCGGCGTCGGCCGCAACGCCAAGGAGGCGTACGCCCCGTACGTCACCACCGTGCGCGGGGTGAAGGTCGCGGTGCTCGCGGCCAGCCAGGTCGAGGACCTGACGAACCAGAAGTGGCGCGCCGGCGCCACCAAGCCGGGCATCGCCTCGGCGCTGGACGCCGCCGCGCTGGTCAAGGCGGTGGAGGAGGCGAAGAAGCAGGCGCCCGTCGTGCTCGTGTACCTGCACTGGGGCGACGAGGGCAAGGCCTGTCCGACCGGCGCCCAGAGCGCCATCGCCAAGAAGCTCGCCACCGCCGGGGCCACCGCGGTGGTCGGCACCCACGCCCACACCATGCTGGGCTCGGGCATGCTCGGCTCCACCTACATCGGCTACGGCTTCGGCAACTTCCTCTGGTACGGCACCTCCGACTACGCCAACTCCAACGAGACCGGCGTGACGACGCTGACCCTGACCGCGGCCGGCAAGGTCACCGGCGAGGTGTTCACGCCCGCCACCGTCGACGGCCAGGGCCTGCCCGTCCCGCAGACCGGCGCCGCCGCGACGGCCGCGCTCAAGCGCCGCGACGGCCTGCGGGGCTGCACCGGGCTGGCCCCGGTGGCGGGCGCGACGCGCTGAGGCCGTGGACGTGGCCGCGCTCAGGCGCGGCGACGGTCCGCCGGGCCGAGGTCGTGCGGGTCGCGGGTGGTGAGCGCCTCGGCCACCGGCCGCCCACCGCCCGCCGACCGGGCGAGCCGCTCGCGGACCTCCCCCGGGGTGCGCGGCCGCCACCCCGGGCCGTAGCAGCAGCGCGAGTGGAAGGTCACCCCCGCGGCGAGCAGGGCCGTCAGGGCCCGCCACCCCGCGGTGTCCCGGCGTCGCGGTACCGCCAGGTCCTGGCCCGCGTCGACCAGTTCGCCGCCGCAGCGCGCGCAGACGTCCCGCCCCGGGGCGCCGTGCCGCTTCACGGACCGCCGGCACGGCGGGCAGACGAAGTGTCGTCGCGAGGTCCGGCTCCGGGTGCACATGCCGCTCACGGTAGGCGCGCGCCATGCCGTCGGCACCCGGATTTCCGGGCCGGCGGCCGCCGGGGGCGGCCCGGGGGCCCGGCGGCGGCGTGAGAGGGTCGAAGTGGAAGACGTGGTGGTCACGGGTGCGGAGGAGAGCCGGCCGATGACGGAGTGGACGACGTACGGCCGGCGGCCGGTCTATGAGTCGCCCTGGGTGGAGCTGTGGCTGGACGACGTGGAGATCCCCGGGGTCGGGCGGGTCGACCACCATGTGGTGCGGATGCCGAAGGCCTGCACCACGGCGGTCGTGACCGATGACGCGGGCCGGTTCCTGCTGCTGTACCGGCACCGGTTCATCACCGGGCAGTGGGGGTGGGAGGTGCCGGCCGGGTGGGCGGAGCCGGGCGAGGAGCCGGCGGCGGCCGCCGCCCGGGAGGTGGAGGAGGAGACCGGGTGGCGACCGGGCCGGGTGGAGCCGCTGCTCGGGTTCAACGCGATGTCCGGCATCTCGACGATGCGCTTCCACGCGTTCCACATGACCGGCTGCACCCGGATCGGCGAGCCGACCGACCGGAGCGAGGCGACCCGGGTCGAGTGGGTGGCGGAGGAGGACGTGGTCGAGCTGCTGGCCGCCGGGGAGGTGCCCGAGGGGGCGTCGCTCGCGGCGCTCTCCTACTTCCTCGGGCCGTACCGCCTGGCGCGGCGGCGGCGGTCGGCCGACTGACCGCCGTCGGTCGCGCCGGCCGCTGCGCTCACTCCCGGTGGTTGGCCTCGCCGTGCTTCCAGTAGCCCTTCGCGTGGACGCGGTCGCGGGGGAGGCCCAGGTCGCCGAGGAGGTGGCGGCGGAGGGTTCCGACGGCGACGGCCTCCCCGGCGATCCAGGCGGCGGAGCCGGTGGTTCCCGCAGGGGCGGCAGGGTCAGGGCCGGTCAGGACGTCGGCGGCGAGTACGGCGTCGGTGAGGAGCCGGCCCTTGGGGTGGGCGCCGTCGCGGGGGAGCCAGGTGGTGGTGAGCTCGGCGGCGGTGCCGAGCGGCAGCGCGTCGGCGCCGGTGGCGATCTCGAAGTAGGCGAAAGCCCTTACCGTGCTGGGTAGTTGATCGAGAATGGTGAGCGCGGCGGGCAGCGCGCTCTCGTCGGCGGCGAGGAGCAGCCGGGTGACGCCGTCCAGGTCGGGCCGGCGGCCGCGCGGGCCGGCGAGGACGGCCCGGTCGCCGGGTCGGGCGATGGACGCCCAGCGGGCCAGGGGTCCGTTGCCGTGCAGGACGATGTCGATGTCCACCTCGCGCTCGGCGGGTCGGTGCCGGCGGATGGTGTAGGCCCGGGACGGGCCCTCGGGGATGGCCAACTTGACCCACTGGGTGGGGTGTTCGATCCCGAGGTCGGGCAGCGTCGGGCCGCTGAAGGTGATCCGGGTGAGGGTGGAGGTCAGCGGGGTGGTGGCGATGACCTCGACGTCGTGGGCCGGGCGGGGGCGTCGGAACATGATGACTCCTGAGCGGGCCCGGAGGTGGACTCGGGCCGGGTGAAGGGGAGTTCGGTGACGGAGGGGCCGGGGCGCGCCACGGCGAACTGCCGCACGGCGGTACGGTGCGGGAGCCGCGCGGGGGCGGGTGATGGCGGGTGGTGCCCGGAGTGGGCGCCCGGATCAGTGCGTGAAGCGGGCGAGCTGCCGGTCGAGCAGGGTGTCGACGAAGGCCCGGTCGAGCGGGCGGCGCAGCACCAGGGCGCGGTGGTAGAGCGGGGCGAGCAGGGCGTCCAGGAGCGCGGCGGCCTCGTCCTCGGAGGTGCCGAGGCAGGCCCGGGTGTGCGCGACGTCCCGCTCGCGGAGCGGGTCGAGGAAGCCGGTGTGCAGCAACTCCGCTGTCCGGGAGTCGAGTTGGGCGTGCCCGAGGAGGGCTTGCAGGACTCGGCCGGCCGGTTCCTCGCCGAGGAAGGCGGCGAAGCGGTGCAGGTAGACGCGCAGGTCGGCCGGGGTGGCCGGGGAGTCGGGCCAGGCCAGGGCGGGACCGGAGTCCAGCGCCAGGTTGTCGAAGAGGATGTCGACCTTGGACTTCCACCAGCGGTAGATGGTCTGCTTGGCGACGCCCGCCGCCGCGGCGATGCCCTCGATGGTGAGGCCCTCGAAGCCGTGCTCGACCAGGAGGTCGTCGGCGGCGTTCAGCACGGCCAGGCGCGCGGCCTCGCTGCGGCGACCGCCGGTACTCGCGCTGCTGCTGCCGGTGGCGGGGCGGGGCTGGGCGGCGATGGCGCTGCGGTCCTCACGGGCGGGCCGCTGCGGGAGCCGGCCGGGGTGCTGGGTCGGGCCCATCCTCTCACGCCTCCTCCGCCGCGAGGGGCGTCGGCCGTGCGCGACGGCCGGTCAGGCCGCCCGCGACGCCGACGGCCAGGACCGCGACCAGCGCGCTGAAGACGACCCCTGCCGTGCACAGGTCGGTGGCCCGGATCAGGAGGCCGGCGCCCACGACCGGTACCGAGAGCATCGTGTACAGGACGGCGAAGTAGGCCGAGATCGCCTCGCCACGCCGCCGCGGTTCGACGCCCCCGTTGATGGTGGCGAGCCCGGTGGCGACGGCGGTACCGGTGGCGAGGCCGTTGAGCACCGCGCCGAGGAGCAGCGGCGGCAGCGTCCCGGTGAGCAGCGCGGTGGCGACCAGGGCCGCCGCCACGACGAGCCCGGCGCAGGCGGCGGGCAGGGCGCGGGGGCCGGGCAGCACGCGGGCGAGCAACTGGCCGGCCCCGGTGGCGACGAAGGCGAGGCAGGCGACCAGACCGGTGAGCGCGTGGTGGTGGATGCCGAGGACGGTGGCGAGGAACAGCCCGCTGACGGAGGTGAGGACGCCGAGGGCGGCGAAGCCGGACCCGGCGGTCAGGGCGGCGCGCAGCAGGGCGGGCCGGATGGCGGTCGGGACGAGCGGCGGCACGAAGGGCGGGGGGTTCCCGGGGGTCTCGCGAGGGGTCTCGCGGCGGGCGGTGCGGCGGGCCTCGCGGGGGCCGCCGCCGGGCGCGCTCTCCGGGACGGCGAAGAGGCCGAGCAGGGCGACCGCGGTGAGGGCGAGCATCACCATCCAGGGCAGCCGCAGCGGGGAGCCGGCCCATTCGGCGAGGATCCCGGAGAGCAGCGTGCCGCCGGCCAGTCCGCCCATGTTGGCGGCGAGCGCGAGGGTCTGCGCCCGCAGCCGGCGCTCCGGCGGAGCGAGGTCGAGCAGGGCCGCGGTGGCGGCGCCGGTGACCAGGGCGGCGGCGAGGCCGGACACCACCCGGGCGACGAGCAGCCAGGGCAGGGCGGAGGCGGCCTCGAAGAGTCCGGCGGCGACCGCGGCGAGGAGCAGGGCGCCGGCCATGACGGGGCGACGGCCGATCCGGTCAGAGAGGCGGCCGAGCGTGAGCAGGCCCACGACGACTCCGGCGGCGTAGACGGCGAAGGTCACCGTGACCATCAACGGTGAGAAGCCGAAGGCCTGTTGGTAGAGCGGATAGAGCGGGGTCGGGACGGTGGTGCCGGCCATGGTGACCCAGAAGGCGAGGGCGACGGCGGACCGGGCGAGCGGAGTCGCCGGGGTGGGCGGGGCGGAGGGGGCGGTGGCCACCGCCGGGGGGCTGTCGGGGGGCGCGGAAGGCACGGGTGTGCTCCTCGGGTGAGGTGAGGGGGTGAGGCCTGGTGGGGCGGGAGCTCCGCGCGGGGCGGATTCGGCGCAGCGCGGGGCAGGCCCCGGAGGCAAAAGTAGACGCAACGTTGCGTTGCGATTTGAACGTAGCACTGGACGCAACGTTGCGTCTAGGCTCGATGGTGCAGCCCGGTCGGCGCTGGTGCGGAACGGCCGCGAGTTGACGGACTCGCAGCTCCTCGGCGCACCCGGACGGGTGTGTTAGGTTAGCCTTGCCTAATGTTGCTGTTCGGGGGGGGTCGGGGAGGGGGTGTCCAGGTGCGACTGCCCGAATCAGCGGGCCTGGTCGCGAACCTGCGGCCCGGAACCCCGCCCGCCCCGGTGCTCCGCCCCTGACCGGACGGAACCGGTGTCCGACCGGCGGCGCGCCACCGGCGACGCCCGACCGGCTGGCACGCGGCCGCCGAGGGCCGGCTGCCCCGCGTCGACCGGGGGCCGAGGCCCCGGACCACCAGCGACCCTCGCGCCACCCGGGCGACCCGTTCACCCGGCCCCGAACCGCCCCACCCGCCGACCACCCCGACCGGGGCACCCGGCGGCCACTCGCAGACTGGGAGAATCCAGGTGACCACCGTGCACCACGCCTCCGCCGGGACGGACCACACCGTCATCGGCGCGGCCAGCGGGCTGCTGGGCCAGTACCGGGCCGCGCCCGACGAGGCGTTCTTCGCCTCGCCGACCCGCACGCTGCTCGCCGAGGGCGTGCACGCCAGGGTGGTGCAGGACGAGCGCCCGCTGCCGGTGCGGGTCGCCGAGACGCTGGCCCGGGCGCGCCGTGACGGGGCCCGGCGGCCGCTGGTGATGGGCGCGGTGGCGTTCGACCACGACAGCAGGGCCGAACTGGCCGTGCCCGCCGGGCTGCGCGTCTGCGGCGCGCTGCGGGACGACCCGCTGATCGCCCTCCCCGCCCCGGCCGCCGAGCCGGTGGACTGGCGGGTCCGTCCGGTGCCCGAGCCCGAGGTGTACGGGGCGGGCGTCGCCGAGGCCGTCCGGCGTGTGCGGGCGGCCGAGTTGAGCAAGGTCGTGCTCGCGCGGACACTCGAACTGAGTGCCGGTCGCCCGCTCGACCTGCCCGCGATCCTCCAGCGGCTGGCCCGCCGCGACCCGAGCGGCTACACCTTCGCGGTGCCCGCCGGGGCGGGCCGCACCCTGATCGGCGCCAGCCCCGAACTGCTGCTCTCGCGCCGCGGCAGCACAGTGGTGGCGAACCCGCTGGCCGGTTCGGTGCCGCGCGCCACCGACCTGGGCGAGGACGTCCGCCGGGCCGCCGCATTGCTGGAGTCCCCGAAGGACCTGGGCGAGCACGCCTTCGTGGTGGACGCCATCCGCGAGGCGCTGGCCCCGTACTGCCGGACGCTGCTGGTGCCGGCCGCCCCGACCCTGGTCCGGACCGCCGCCATGTGGCACCTGGCGACCACGATCACCGCCGAACTGGCCGAACTGGCCGACCCGGCCGTGTCGGCGCTGGAGCTGGCCACCGCCCTGCACCCGACCCCGGCGGTCTGCGGGTCGCCGACGCCGCCGGCGCGGCGGGCGATCGGCGAGATCGAGCCGTTCGACCGCGGACTGTACGCCGGGATGGTCGGCTGGGGCGACGCGGACGGTGACGGCGAGTGGGTGGTGACCCTGCGCTGCGCGGAGGCGGACGGGCGCACGCTGCGGGTGTTCGCCGGGGCGGGCGTCGTCGCCGAGTCCCGGCCGGAGGCCGAACTGGCCGAGACCAGCGCCAAGTTCCGCACCTTCCTGGACGCCGCGGGGGTGCCGCGGTGAGCGGCCCGGGCGGCGGCCGAAGCTCGCTGTGCGGTACTCGGGTGCGGGGCCGGCCGTCGCGGTCGGCCCCGGCTGACGACCCGGGCCCTACGGCAGGTCGATCCGCTCGGTCCGGTACGCCCCGATCACCTCGATCCCCTTGCTCCCCGTGATGCCGTCCAGCGGCAGCGACTCCGTGTACGGGGCGGTGGCGGGGAGCCCGATACCGGACAGCGAGCCGACCACTTCGATGCCCCAGTACTCCGGCTGCGCGATGTAGACCCGGGGCGACAGCCGGACGGTCATGTTCAGGTAGGGCTTGGTCCCGTTCACCACGAGGATGAAGGTGCCCGGGACGATCCCCGGGACGGCCTTCGCCTCCTCGAAGTCGATCAGGCGCACGGACTCCGGCGCCGGCCGCTCTGCAAAGTTCTCCGCCATGGTGAACCCTTTCGTCACCGCGATGCCCTCAGGCCTTCCGACGACGCAGGCTAGCTGACGGTCGCTCACGAACGATGCCTGCCGCGCGCACGAAGGTGCCGGCCTGCCCGACACCCGCCCGGCGGAGCCGATCGCTCAGGAGAGCGGCGCGTCCGCGGCTGCCACGAAGGCGACGAAGTCGGCCCAGGCGGCGGGTGAGAAGGCGAGCTGCGGCCCGCCCCGGTCCTTGGAGTCCCGGACGCGCACGGCGCTCGTCACGGCGACCTCGATGCAGGCGCCGCCCTCGGTGCCGCTGTAGCTGGACTTGAACCATGCGAGCTCAGTACTCATTGCCCCTCCGCCAACGCGCCGATGAACCGCGCTGAGGCCTTTGAGCCGAAGCCCCCTGGTCCTCGACCGGCTCGGGCTCCGAGGGTAGGGCGGGTGTGGGTCGGGGTGGGGGCGAACCGTTCGAAACCGCACGTCCGGGTGAAGCCGGCCGGGGTGGTGGTGTGCGTCGGGGCTGCGGCCCGGTCGGGGCGGGTGGCGTGAGTGTCGGGCGGGGGAGCGCGGGGTCGCTGTGATGAGCTGAGGGCTGCCGTGCTGTCCGCTCCCGCGCGGCAGCCGTTCCGGTCCTGCTGGACCGTCCTCCTGAGGGGAGACGCTCGTGCGCAGTCGTGTCGGAGCCGGGGTGCTGGCTCTGCTCCTGGGGTCCGGTGCCGTCGCGGGCTGTTCGTCGGCGCCGGCGCCCGCGGCCACGTCGGCCGCCCCGACCTCGGCCGCCGCCTCGGCGGTCGCCTCCTCCACCGGGTCCGCCCCGGCCACGCCCGGTGCCGCGCCGTCGGTGGCCGTCCGGGCGACGGTCACCGAGGAGTTGGCGGTGCCGTGGGGCCTGGTGGTGCTGCCCGACGGGGATCTGCTGGTGTCCGAGCGGGACGACGGCCGGATCGTCCGGGTCGCGGCGAAGGACGGTGCCCGCACCGAGACCGGGACCGTCCCCGGGGTGGTCTCCGGCGGCGAGGGCGGGTTGCTGGGCCTCGCGCTGTCGCCCGGCTACGCCACCGACCACCTGGTGTACGCCTACTTCAGCACCGCCGCGGACAACCGCGTCGTGCGCCTGACGTACGACCCGACGCGGCCGGCGAAGCAGCAACTCGGCACGCCCGAGGTCCTCCTGACGGGCATCCCGCACGGGCCCCGGCACAACGGCGGGCGGATCGCCTTCGGCCCCGACGGCCTGCTCTACGTGGGCACCGGGGACAGCAGCGACACCGGGCTCGCCCAGGACAAGGGCTCGCTCGGTGGCAAGATCCTGCGGCTCGCCCCGGACGGCACCCCCGCTCCCGGCAACCCCTTCCCCGGCTCGCCCGTGTACTCCTACGGCCACCGCAATGTGCAGGGGCTCACCTGGGATCCCCAAGGGCGGCTCTGGGCCTCGGAGTTCGGCCAGGACACCTGGGACGAGCTGAACCTGATCAAGGCCGGCGGCAACTACGGCTGGCCGGTGGTCGAGGGCACCGGGAACCGCCCCGGCTTCATCGACCCGGTGGCCCAGTGGCACACCGCCGACGCGTCCCCGAGCGGTATCGCCTACGCCGACGGCGCCGTCTGGATCGCCGCGCTGCGGGGCACCCGGCTCTGGCGCGTCCCGCTCGACGGTGACCGCGCGGCGGGCGCTCCGGAGGCGTTCCTCGACGACGCCTACGGGCGGCTGCGCACGGTGGTCGCGGACCGGGACGGCACGCTGCTGCTGGTCACCAACAACACCGACGGGCGCGGGGACTCGCGCTCCGGCGACGACCGGATCCTGCGCCTGACCGTCTCCTAGCGGCGCGGCCGGTCCCCGGGGTCCCGGGCCGGTTCTGGCATGCCCGGATCGAGTGCGCGGTCTGCCGACCGGTCGGCCTGGTTCGCCCGCAGATCGCTTGCGCTGGAGGGGAGTTGGGCCGCCTCCGGGTCGTCGGCCGGGCTGGCGGCCGCGTCGTCCTCCCCGCTGATCGTTCACTCGTTCGATGGGTTTGAAGCGGCCGGCCCGCAGGAGCGGCCCCCCCGGCGGCCGCGTTGTCAGTGTGTCCCGTTACGTTCCTCCCATCGCAGACCAGCAGCTGGGAGGAGAGCGGCCGTGACGTGGGTGGAAGCGGGGACGGGCGGCTATCAAGTCGCGCTCGACGCGGAGGGCAGGGTGGTGTGCCGCAACGCGGCCGGCCGCCCGTTGAAGTCCCTTCCGTCGAAGCTGAACGACGATCCGGTGGTCACCGGGCTCAAGCAGCTCACCGAGTGGCTCGCCGCGCACCGGCGCGGCTGCCTGGAGGACGTCGAGCGGTGGATGGTCCGCTCGCTGCCCGTCCCCGCCGCGGTCCTGGTCGCGGTCTGGCCGGACGAGGCCTGGCAGGAGGTCCTGCGCGACCTGGTGGTCACGGGCTCGGACGGCGAGGTCGCCGGGTTCCTGCGCGGCGCCGACGCCGAACGCGGCCTCGGGCTCGTCGACCTCGACGGGGACACCGTGCGCCTCACCGACGGCGAGATCCTGATACCCCACCCCGTCCTCCTGGAGGACTTGGACGAGCTGCGCGAGTTCGCCGTCGAACTCGGGGTCTCCCAGCAGGTGCAGCAGCTGTACCGGGAGGTCTGGCACCGCCCGGCGGAGGCCGCGTCCGGTACCGAGGTCACCAGCTACGCCGGCGGCCGCTACAACGCCCTGCGCGACCTGCTCGGCCGCTGCGCCCGGCTCGGCTACCGGGTGCGCGGCGGCTACGCCGTGCTGCCCGTGGTCGAGGGCGGCCGCGCGCTGGAGGCCCGCGTCTGGGTCGGGGACTACTACGAGTACGACGAGTGCGAGACCGGCGCGCTCAGCTGGGCCGGCCCGGACGGCACGATCCTGCCGGCGGCCGAGGTCGGGCCGGTCGCCTGGTCCGAGGGCATGCGGATGGCCGCCGCGCTGTACGCCGGCCGCACGATCGAAGGGGAGGAGCCCGCATGAGCACCACCGAACTGCACGAGCGCCTGCTGGATGCCGGAGCGGTCCTCCCGGCGGGCACGCTGCCCGGCGCCGGGCAGCCCGACAGCGCCGCCGACGTCCTCACCGCCCGCAGCTACGCCCACCCGGCGCTCGACGGGCGCCGGATCGTCCGGCTCGTCCCGGGCGCGCTCGGGCCCGCCGAGGACCTGGCGGTCGACTTCCTCGGCCTGAAGCCGGCGGCCGAGCCGGCCGAGGTCGGCCAGGTCCGCCAGGAGGCGCTGGGCTTCCCCGCCTGGGCGCTGGTCCACGACCCGGCGAACGGCCACCACGCGCTCGCCCTGGTCAAGGAGATGGAGCGGCTCGCCCGGCAGGCGAAGTCCAAGCCCGGCCACGCCAAGGACGGCTTCGACGAGCTCGCCGTGCGCCTCGGCCGCGCGGTGCCGCACTTCCTGCCGACCTACTGCGAGGAGGTCGGCAGGATCTTCGTCGAACAGGGCAACCAGACCTACGCCGGCACCTTCTTCGGCAAGGCCCGCGAGGCCGAGCGCACCCACAGCCTCGCCGTGGACGAGGAGCGGCTGCGCGCCGTCTTCCTGGAGTTCGCGCTGGCCGGCGCGCTCACCGTCAAGGCGCTGCGCCAGTACGTGAAGGAGCTGAGCGGCCGGCTCGACCCGCTGACCGCCTGGCAGCGCTTCCGCCAGCTCTGCACCGAGCGCTCGGCCGCCGGCATGGCCCCCTACGCGGGGATCGCCGAGGACGCCCGCGCCCTGATCCGGGCCGCCGGGCTCGACCGCACCGAGCACGAGCAGGCCCTGCTCGCCGAGCTGCTCGCCTCCCCCGCCGTCAACCGCGCGCCCGGCGCCTTCTGGAAGTCCTGGCACGGCGCCGTCATCGAGCTGGCCCGGCGTGACGAGGGCGTCCGCGCCCGGCTGCTGGAGATCATGCCCGACCCGGCCGGGGTCTCCGACCAGAGCGCTCAGGACGCCTCCTGGCTCGCCGTGCTCGCCGAGAGCGGCGCCGAGCAGCTGCTGACCGGCCTGCCCGTCCAGGGCGCGGCGGGCCAGGCCGGGACCACCCCGGCCGCCGCCGTCTGGCTGCAGCGCTGGGTGGGCCACATCGGCCGGGGCTGGCGCACCAACGGGCTCAACGCCGAGACCGTCGCGCTGGCCGCCCGGATGACCGGGCGGCTGCGCGCCGACGGCATCCCGGTCGACCTCTTCACCGGGACGCGGCGCAGCCCCCACCAGATCGAGCTGCTCGACCTGCTGCTCGCCGAGGGCGTCCCGGTCGCCGACCCGGCCGACGGGCAGAGCCTCGGCCTCGGCGACTGGGTGCGCGAGTCCGGGCCCGGCGGCCGCACCCTCGCCGCGGTCGCCGCCGACCCGCGGTTCCGCGCCCTGCTGCGCTCCGGCGTGCCCAACAGCTGGACGGCAGCCGCACACAAGCAGCTGGCCGCCCTCCCGGTGCTGCGCGAGCTGTTCGTCGAGTGGTCCGACGCCCGGGCCGACGAACTCCTCGCCGCGCGCGGCCTGGCGAGCGCGGCCGAACTGCTGAAGGACCTGCGGAGCAGCCGCGGCGCGATCCGCACCGAGAACCCGGCCGCCGCCGAGCGGATCGCCGGCCTCGACGTCACCGGACTGCTCGCCCGCACGCTGCGCACCGGCATCCTCGACGAGCTCGGCTGGCCCGCGCTGGAGGAGGCACTCGTCCGGCTCGGCATCGAGGCGGGCGAGGCACCGGGCGGCCCCGAGGGCAGGGAACTGCCCGACGGCCTCTGCGTCGAGGAGGCCTGGCCGCAGCTGGTCCTGGAGCTCGGGAACCGCGTCGTGGTGGTCGGTCCGCAGGGCATCCTGCTGGAGCACACCCTGCGCATCCCCGACAAGCTGGAGCGCTGGCAGCGGCCCCGGCTGCGCTTCGTCGACGGCGAGCTGCTGGTCGCCTGGTACCGGGAGAACAAGCAGTACGCCTACTGGTCCGGCCGCCCCGCCGAGACCTTCGAACTGGGCGGGGAGACCATCGTCCGCTACTACGGCGGCCAGGACGACCCGGAGATCCCGTCCATCCCGCTGTCCGGCGGGGGCCGGACCGCCGGCGAGCGCCCGCTGCACGTCGGTGACACCCGGATGCCCGCCGAGGCGCGGGTGATCGGCGACGGCACCGGTCACTGGACGGTCCGCCCGAGCCGGACCGGTGACGTCCTCACCGAACTGGACGCGACCACCGGCGCGCTGGGCCGCACCGCCGAACCGCCCAGGATCGCCGCCACCGCGGCGGCCGGCCGGCTCGACCTCGACCGCACGTCGCTGCTGCCGATGCAGCCCGGCCTGGAGGCCACCCCGCTGGGCACCGACGGCGTCGTGCTCGGCAGCTGGGTCCGGGTCGACGGGGCCAAGGTCACCACCGGCACCGCCGACGGCACCACCCTCACCCTGGCCGGAAGGGGCCGGCGCCCCGATCGGTTCCCGCTCGGGCGGCTCGGCCTGCCCGGTGACGCCCACCCGCTGGTCGTCGAGGAGCGCGGCGGCGATCTCGGCCTCGCCCTGCCGGACGCCGACGGCAGCGGCGCCGACACCAGCACCGACCTGCAGACCTGCCGGCCCGGCGGTCTGGCGGCCGCCGGTACCGCGTTCGTCCCTCCGCTCGCCCACTGGCACGCCCTGCGGCCGCGCGACGAGGCGGGCTCGCTGGTCCTGCGCGGTCTGACCGACGAGCAGGCCGCCCGGCTGATCGACGCCGCCTGGCCGACGGACGCCGAACCGCCCGCGGAGGCCGAGCAGCGCTGGCTCACCGTCCAGGGCGTGCGGCGCCCGCTCGCGGCGGGCAAGGCCGCCCGGCAGTCCGTGCCGGTCGAGGCCGTCGGCGCCGTGCTGCCCGGCGTCGGCCACCCGCTGCTGCGTGCCGGCGTCGCGGGCCTCGCCCGGTCCGCCGCCGAACTGCTCGACCTCGCCGCCCGGTTCGTCCCGCAGCCCGAGGCCGAGGCCCGCCCCAAGCCCGGCACCGCCCGGGCGGGCGCCGCCTACCGGCCCGAGCACGGGCGTGACCAGGACCTGCGCGAGGCGGTGGAGATCCTGCTGCCCGACACCCCGGGCTTCGGCCGCTCCTGGGAGCACGGGGACCACTGGCGGGTGCTCGGCAACCTGCGCACCGTCCTCGGCGTCCTCACCGGGCCACCGGCCGTGGCGCCCGGCACCGAGGGCTGGTCCACCCCGCTCCGGGTCGAGCTGGAGGGGGACGACAACCACCACGGCTGGCTGAGCCTCCTCGGCCACCTCGGCACCCTCGCCTACGCCGCGGCCGCCCCGCTCACCGGCGCGGCCGAGCGGTCGGCGCTCGCCCTGCTGCTGACCGAGCTCACCCGCGGCCTGCTCGCCGACCGCGGCGCCACCCTGCGCGAGGTCGTGCTGACCGAGCCGCTCGCCGACTTCGTCGACCCGGACGGCACCACCCGCAAGCACCCGTCCCGGGCCGGCCAGGTGTTCCGGCACGGGGAGCGGACGGTCGTCGTCCTCGGCTGCCGCCACCACCGCGAGGACCGGGTGAACTGGCTCGCCGTCGACCACGACCCGAGCGGCGCCTTCGGGCCGGTCGCCCACTTCGGCACCGCCGGGGAGCGCAACACCGAGGAGGTCGTCACCGCCGACTGGACGGCGCGGTTCACCGCCCTGCTCGCCCTGCACGGCGGGTTCGTCCGGGAGCCCGGGCAGGCCGCCGCCTTCGGTGCGGCGACCGGCATCGGCGCCACCCGGGCCGCCCTGCTGCTCAGCCCCACCAACACCCTGTTCGGGTGGTACGGCACCGTGCTCCCCGCCGACCGGCTCAAGGAGTACGGCCTCAAGTCGGCCGAGGCCAAGGCCGCCCGGGACTGGCTGCGCGGTCGCGACCGGGCCGGCCTCCGCGCCGTCTGGACGGCGCTCCTGCCCGCCGACCCGAAGGCGCTCTGGACGGACGGCCCCGACACCGCGGCCGGAGCCGAGCGGTGGACGGAGCGGTTCGGACAGCTCGTCACCCTGCCCGAGGAGGCCCAGGCCACCGTCAACGGTGCCGGGATCAACCACATCGAAGAGGTCCTCAACCCCACCCGGACGCCCTGGCTCAACCGCACCACCGGCTACCGGGTGCGGGCCACCCAGGACGGCGGGCCGGTCCAGCTGGTCGCCGACGACCCGCACGCCCTGCCCGGCGACACCGGTCTGGGCGGAGCCGTCGACGCCCTGCGCTGGCTCGCCTACCACCTGCCCGCCGACAGCCCGCTGCGCCCGCTGCTGCCGCAGGCCGCCGCCGCGCTGCGGGCCCGGCTGGCCGACCCGGAGCTGCTGCTGAACTACGACCTGCACCGCACCGCCAAGGGCGAGAAGCTGTCGCCGGTGCTGCGCACCCGCTTCGGACTGCCGGCCGAGGGCGGCGCCGACGCCGACGGCCTGGTCCGCTGCGGGGAGGCCCTCGTACTCGCCCCTGGCCGTACCGAGGACGAGCAGGTCTGGCTGCGCCCGGCCGGGCTCACCGGCGGGGACGATCCGGTGCTGGAGCTGCTGGCCGGGCTCGTCGACGGCTACTGGTTCACCAGTCAGCGGCCCGCCCTGGCGGCCATCCTGGACGGCGAGCTGGAGCGCCTGGTGGCCCCGCCGGAGCTCGCGCCCGACCCGGCGCCGACCGGTGCCGGGGAGGAGGCCCGCTGGGCGCAGAACCCGCAGCTCAGCGTCGGCCCGCTGGTCGCGGAGGTGGCCGCCGCCTACGGCCTCGGCGCGGACGCCGCCGCGCTCTACCTCCAACTGCTCGCGCTGCCCGACCCGACCGACCGCAACGTCGCGCGCTGGACGGGCTGGAAGCCCGCCCGGCTGAAGCGGGCCCGGGCCGAACTCGCCGCCACCGACCTGGTGCTGGAGGCCAAGCGGGCCCGGGCCGGCCGCGGCCTCTTCCTGCCCGGCGGCTGGCAGGAGGCCAAGGCCCCCGGCCTCCCGGCGGAGACCTGGAAGGCCGGCCTGTACGAACTGCCCACCCACCACGCAGTCCTGCCGCGGCTGTCCGTCCCGGAGCTGTTCGCCCGGGCCTGGCAGCGGATCGGCGACGGGGACGTCCCCGGATACGAAGAGCTCCGTACCGGCAAGCGCAGGAAGGCCCGCCGATGACCACCGCACCGAAGGACCAGTCCGCCGACCCGAAGACCCAGTCCGCCGATCCGACGGCTCGGCAGATCGTCCCGCCCGAGGAGAGGTACGCCGCTGAACTGGAGTTCCTGGCGGCCCACGACACCGGCCCGCGCCCGCCCGGCTGGCGGCTCACCCCGCGCGCCGTGGTCACCTTCGTGATGGGCAGCGGCGGCGAGAAGCTCAAGGCCGGGCGGAAGAGCCTGGCCGTCGAGCAGAAGTTCGTCGGCGAGCGGGCGCTGGTCGAGCGCTGCGTGGTCACCCTCGCCGGGGAGCGCGGTCTGCTGCTCGTCGGCGAACCGGGCACCGCGAAGTCGATGCTCTCCGAACTGCTCGCCGCCGCGGTCTGCGGCACCAGCGCGCTCACCGTCCAGGGCACCGCCGGTACCACCGAGGACCAGCTGAAGTACGGGTGGAACTACGCCCTGCTGCTGGCCAAGGGCCCCAGCAGGGACGCCCTGGTGCCCTCGCCGGTGCTCACCGCGATGACCACCGGAGCCGTCGCCCGGGTCGAGGAGGTCACCCGCTGCCTGCCCGAGGTGCAGGACGCCCTGGTCTCGCTGCTCTCCGAACGGCGCATCGCGGTGCCCGAGCTGGCGGGCAGCCCGGACGGCCAGCTGCACGCCGCGGCCGGCTTCACCCTGATCGCCACCGCGAACCTGCGGGACAAGGGCGTCAGCGAGATGTCCGCCGCCCTCAAGCGGCGGTTCAACTTCGAGACGGTCGGCCCGATCGGCAGCCTCGCGGCGGAGGTCGAGCTGGTCCGCCGGCAGTCCACCGCCGCGGTCGCCCGGGCCGGTGCCGCGTACGCGGTGGACGACGCCGTGCTGGAGGCACTCGTCACCGCCTTCCGGGACCTGCGCACCGGCCGCTCCACCGAGGGCTGGGACGTCGAGCGCCCGTCCACCGTGATGAGCACCGCCGAGGCCGTCTCGGTGGCCACCGCGCTGGGCGTCTGCGCCGCCTACCTGCCCGACGGCGGAGACCTCCTCGGCCGGCTGCCGGGGCAGCTGATCGGCGTCGTCCGCAAGGACGACCCGGCCGACGCCGCCCGGCTGCTCGGCTACTGGGACGGACCGGTCCGGCGCCGTGCCGAACAGGGCGCGGCCACCTGGCGGATGCTCTGGGACCTGCGTTCGGCCCTGGAGGCGTGAGGCGATGACGACGAGCAGCGCGGTGACCGGACTCTCCGGAGCCGGAGGAGCGGGCCTTCGCGGCCCCGGCACGCCCGGGGACCACGACGACCCGCGCGGGGTGGTCGAGGCGGAGGCGGCGCGATTGGCCGCCTCGGGAGCAGGCCGCCCGGGGCCGTTCCTGATCGGGGTGCGGCACCACGCCCCCTCGCTCAGCGCGGTGGTGCCCGCGCTGCTCGACGCGGCCCGGCCCGAGGTGGTCCTGGTCGAGCTGCCCGCCGAGTTCCAGCCCTGGCTGGACTGGCTGGCCGACGAGTCCACCCGGGCGCCGGTCGCCCTCGCGGCCGCCCCGGACGGCTCCGGGGACGGTCCGGGCGAGGGGCCCGCCGGGCTCGCCTTCTACCCGTTCGCGGACTTCTCCCCGGAGCTGGCCGCGCTGCGGTGGGCCCGTCGCAACGGCGTCCCGTCCCTCACCTGCGACCTGCCGCTCGCCCGGCGGGCCGAGGCCCGCCGGGCGAGCGGGGGCACCGCGCACGACGGCCGCCCCGGCGTCGCCGCCGCGCTGCGGCACCGGCTCACCGGGCGGGACGACGACGATGACCTCTGGGACCGCCTGGTCGAGACCACCGCCCCCGGGTCCACCCCGGAGGCCGTCCGCCGCGCCGCGCTGCTGGTCGGCTGGGCGATGCGCCGCGACGCGGCGGACGGCGCCGGGGTCGACCCGTACGACCTGCGACGCGAGGCCTGGATGCGCGCGCGGATCCGGGCCGCCGGGGCCGACGGGCGCCGGGTCGCCGCCGTCATCGGGGCGTTCCACGCCCCCGCGCTGCTCGACGACGCGGCGGCCGCCGGGCCCGACCCCGACGGCGGCGGGGACGACGGCCACGCGGAGAACGGCGGCCACGTCGTCTCGCTGATCCCTTACACCTACCCCCTGCTCGACGCCCGGTCCGGGTATCCGGCAGGCATCCGTGACCCCGAGTGGCAGCACACGGTGCTCGACGCGGGCGGCGATCCGGAGCGGCTCGCCGACGCCCTGACCGGCACCGCGGTGCGGATCTGCCAGGCCCTGCGGACCCAGGACCACCCGTCGGGGCCGGCCGACGCCCGCGAGATCGTCCGGCTCGCCGGGGACCTCGCCCGGCTGCGCGGGCTGGCCGCCCCCGGCCGGGGCGAACTGGTCGAAGCCGTGCAGACCGTCCTCGCCCAGGGGGAGCCGCTCGGCCGCGGCCGGGCCGTCGCCCGCGCGCTGGAGCGCGTCCTGGTCGGCACCCGGACCGGCCGGGCCGCGCCCGGCGCCCCGCGGAGCGGCCTGGCACCCGCCGTCGAAGCGGCGCTCACCGAACTCGGCCTCCCCGGGCCGGGCGACTCCGCCGAGACCGCCCCGCGGGAACTCCGGCTGGACCCGCTGCGCTCGGCCCTCGACCGCCGCCGCGACCTGCTCCTGCACCGCCTCACCGCTTGCGGCGTCCCCTACGGCGAACCGGTGGCCGGGGTGGGCGCGGGCGGCACCGAGACCCTCGGCGCCCGCTGGCGCGTGCAGTGGAGCCCGACCGTCGCCGCGATGCTGACGGTCGCCGGCACCCGTGGCGTCACCCCGGCCCAGGCGGCCGAGGGGGCGCTGCGGGAGCGGCTGCGCCGCGAGCAGCAGGCCGACGGCCCGACCGCCCGCGAGGTGGTCCAGGGCCTCGCCGACGCCGCCGCCTGCGGACTGCCGGCGCTCGCCGACACCCGCCTCGCCCAGCTCACCGCCGTCCTCCCGCAGAGCGGGACGCTCCCCGAACTCCTGGACGCACTGGCCCTGCTGGACCGCCTCGCCGCCGGTCACATCCCCGGCCTCGCCCCCGAGGCGCGGCGGGACTCCTCCGCACCGGGGACCGCGGACCGGACGGAGCCGGCCGCGCCGCCCGGGGAGCGGGCCGGGCCGATCGAGCCCGGCGGCCGGGCCGTCGCGCTCGCTTCGGCCGCGGAGCTGCTGACCGACGCGGCGGTGCGCCAACTGGAGGGGCTGGGCGGGTCCGACGACCCCGCCGATGCCCGGGCCCTGGTGGAGCTGGCCCGCCGGGCCGACCTGTCCGGCGGCATGCGGCTCGCCCACACGCTGACCGAACTCGCCGACGGCGGGAGCCCGTTGGTCCGGGGAGCGGCCGGGGCCGTGCGGGTCCTGCTCGGGCAGGACGGCCCGAGCGCGTTCGGCGGCCGCGCGGCCTCCTGGGTCGACGGAGCCACTGACACCGGGACTCGTCATGCCCTCGGCCGATCGCTGGTCGGTCTGCTGACGGCGGCGGAGGGGCTCTTCTCCACCGCGCCCGAGGCGCTCGAACCGGTGCTGGAGCGGGTCACCGCCCTGTCCGACACGGCGTTCCTGGACCGGCTGCCCGCACTGCGCGGCGGCTTCGACACCCTCGCCCCGGCCGCCCGGGACCGGTTGCTGACACTGGTCGAGGAGCGGCTGGGCAGCCGTCTGCAGGCCCTGCCGGACGCCGTTCCGCCGGCGCTGCTCGCCGCCTGGGCCCGCGCGGACCTCGCCGCTCGGGCCGCCCTGGAACGACGCGGGCTGCTCCCGGAGCGACCCACCGCGCCGATGGCCGAGCCGACTGCCGGACCGCTCGCCGCACCGGGGCGCTCCGACCGGCCGGCGGACCAGCTCGTCGGCGGGCCGGCCGGCGATGTCCCCGCGACGGCCGGTGGCCTGGCGGTCGAGCCGACACCCGGGCGGCTCGCGGCAGCCGATCATCGCGGCCGGACGGCTCACCTCGCCGGGCCCGCCGACGACGGACACCCCGCCCGTGGGCAGGCCGTCCAGCCCTGCCACGGCCCGGGGCCGGAGGCCGGGCCCCTTGCGGGGCCCGCTGCGCGGCCCGTTGCGCGGGTCCCCGCTCCTGCGTCCGCTCCTGCGTCCGCCGGGCAGGGGCTCGCGCCGGCCGAGCGGTGGCGGCTGCTGCTCGGGCGGCCGGGGGGCGGAGGCCTCGGGGGGCGTGCGGCCAGGCTCGCGACCGCGCTCGACGAGCTGTACGGCACCGGGCACGGGGAGGGGTCCGGGCCCGGGCTGGACGGTCGGGGCGGGGCGGGCGGCAACCGGGGCGGCCGTGAGGCCCCGTACCCGGGCGTGCGCGAGTGGTCCGAGGAGCTGACAGCGCTGTTCGGGCCGGGCATCCGCGAAGAGGTGCTCGCCGCCGCCGTGGGGCAGGGCCGGGCCGACGCACTGGACGCGATCGACCCTGGTGCCGTCCGCCCCTCCGTCGACCTGCTCCGGACCGTGCTGGAGCACGCCGGTGGCCTGCCGGAGGCGCGGATCGCCGGGCTGCGTCCGCTGGTGCGGCGCCTGGTGTCCGAGCTCACCCGGGAGCTGGCGACCAGGCTCCGACCGGCGCTCACCGGGATCAGCGTGCCGCGGCCGAGCCGGCGGCCCGGCGGCGGGCTCGATCTCCACCGGACGATCCGGGCGAACCTCGCCACCGCACGCCCGGCCCGGCCGGGGGATCCGGACTCGGGCACGGTGATCGTCCCGGAACGGCCGGTCTTCCGGACCAGGGCCCGACTGGCGGCCGACTGGCGGCTGATCCTGGTGGTGGACGTGTCCGGGTCGATGGAGGCGTCCACGGTCTGGGCGGCGCTGACCGCCTCGATCCTGGCCGGGGTGCCCTCGCTGAGCACCCACTTCGTCGCCTTCTCCACCGAGGTCGTCGACCTGACCGAGCGGGTGGAGGACCCGCTCGGCCTGCTCCTGGAGGTGCGGATCGGCGGCGGCACCCACATCGCCACCGGGCTGAAGTACGCACGCGAGCTGGTGACCGTGCCGTCCCGGACGCTGGTCGCGGTGATCAGCGACTTCGAGGAGGGCGGACCGATCGGCGGGCTGCTGACGCAGACCCGCGCGCTGGTCGACTCCGGCTGTCACGTGCTCGGCTGCGCCGCGCTCGACGACACCGGGACGGCGCGTTACTCGAAGGCGGTCGCGAGCCAGCTGGTCGCGGCCGGAATGCCGGTGGCGGCGCTGAGCCCGCTCGAACTGGCCCGCTGGGTGGGGGAGAAGGTCCGATGACAGAGCAGCAGAGCGCGCCGGCCGGCGGGGCCTGGCCGGCCGTCCGGCCGGAGGTGGTCGCCGAAGTGGTGGCGGGGCTGTCGGCCCGCCTGCAGAAGCGGCTGGACGGCGCGGCCGCCAAGCTGGCGGAGCGCCCGGTGCGCCGGGACGGCGACGAGTGGCTGATCGAGGTGGACGAGGAGACCTCCCTCGTCCTGCACGCGCCGGGCGGGGTGGTCCGGGGGCAGGCCGATGTGCGCTGCGGCTGCCTGCTGGCACCGGCCTGCGTGCACCGGGCGGCGGCGGTCACGGTCTGCCGGATCGCCGACGCGGACACCGAACCGGAACCGGACACCGAACCGGGCCCGGACACCGAACCGGAACCGGCCTCGGAGTCGGGCGCGGGGTCGGGGCCGGGCACCGCACCGGACCCGGTCGGCGGCACGCCCGGCGGCCCCCGCACCGCTTCCGATGCCGCTCCGGACGACGCCTCCGGCGGTTCGCTCACGGCGGCCGAGCAGGCCGCCGTCCACCACCTGCACCGCGCCGCCGCGGCCGTGCTGGCGGCCGGTGTGGGCGGAGCCGGCGCCGTGCTCCAGGCGGAGCTGCTGCGGGCGGCCCACCGGGCGCGGCTGAACGGGTTCCACCGGCCGGCCGCGGCAGCGGTCGCGGTGGTGAGCCGGCTCCGGGCCGCCCGCTCGGGCGAGCCGGACCACCGGCTCGCGCTCCTGGTCGCCGGCCTGCGCGAGCTGCTCGACCTGACCACGACCCTGACCACGACCCTGACCACGACCGTGGCCACGGCCCTGACCCCTGCGCGAACCGCGGCCCCGGGTACGGGGCACGGCGATCTCGCCGCCCTGCGCGGCACCGCCCGTCAGGCCTACCGGGAGGCGGGCGGGCTGCGGCTGTACGGGCTGTTCACCGAACCGGTCCTGACCGCCACCCACGCGGGCGTACTCACCTGGGCGGTGGATGCCACCGGCGTGCTGAGCACCGTCGCCGAGGTGATGCCGCACGCCGACCCGACGACGGCCGCCCCGCAGGCGGTCGGCGCGGGGAACCGGGCGGTCCGGTTGGGTGACGCCCTGCTCAGCCACCGCGAGTTCAGCCGGGCGGGGCTGGCCGTCCAGGGGGCGACGCGGTCCGCCAACGGTCGGCTCGGCGCGGGCAGTTCGGTCCGAGCGGTGCGGGCCGGGGGAGTGGCGTGGACGGCGGACCCGGTCGCCGGGCTCTGGACGGAGCCCCCGCCCGTCCAGGTGGAGCGGGCCCTGGCAGCGGCGGCGCTGCCGTACGAGGGCCGGCCGGCCGGGAGCGACCTGCTGTTCCTGGACGTCACGCTGCTCGGCGCCGCCCCGCACGGGTCGGGCGGCGTGCCCGAGCTGCTGGCCGACTGCGGTGGGCTGGTGGTCGCGCTGCGCGCGGCGCACGACCACCCCGGGCTGGCGTTCCGGGGCAACCTGGCATTGCTCGCCACCACGCCGGGCCTGCGGCTGCGGGTGATCGGCCGGCTGGAGCGGGCCGAGCACCCGCAGCTGCGGCTGCTCGCGGTGGGTACGCCACCGGCCGGACCCGAGCCGGGGGAGCCGGCCCTCGCGCTGCCCGCCGATCGGGCGGCGCGGGTCAATCTGGGCCTGGAGCGGTTGCAGACCACCGATCTCACCCTCGGCGCCGCGACCAGCACCTCCGCCCCCGTCGAGGTCCCGAGCAGCGCGGCCGGACCGGTCGGGCCCGCGGCTCCGGCCCATCTGCTGGCGCGCCGGGTGGAGCAGGCGGTGACCGGCGGGCGCCAGGGGCTCGCGCTCGGCGCCGGGGCGGCGGACACCGGCCGGTCGGAGCTGCGCGCGGCCGGTCTGGCCACGGGCGCGGCCCTGCTCGACGCGCTCCGCGCGGCGGCGGCGGACCAGCCCCGCGACGTGTTCGGCAGGGTGGTGGCGGACGACCATGCCGCGTTCACCTCCGCCTGGCTGGCGGCGGCCTGCTACGGCGAGGAGTTGGCCTCGGCGCTCTGCGCGGGCGGCTGGCAAGGGCAGGATCCGGTCAAGGCCGGGTCATAAGAAAGTATTTGCACAGGCAGGTAAAGCGCGTCGAATGGCATACTGGGGGGCGGGAAGACGTTCGACCGGTCGTACTACCGTCGACCGGGGCCGGACAAGTGACCGGCCGGTGGGCCGACCGGGCCACGGGGCCGGTCCGGGTTCGAGCCCGGGTTCGTGCACGAGCTCGGGGTGTCCGGGCCGGAACAGGGAAAGCGAAGGGCGAGCCATGGGTATCCACGACGATGCTGCCGAGATCCGCGCCTGCGGCTGGCGTACGCTCGCCGCTCTGCACGGCCTCATCGACGCCGCGCTGGAGAAGGCGCTCCAGAGCGAGCACCAGCTCTCGGTGGTCGAGTACACGGTGCTGGACGCGCTCTCGCGGCAGGACGGCTGGCACATGCGGATGCAGCAGCTGGCCCGGGCCGCGGCCCTGAGCAGCAGCGCGACCACCCGCCTGGTGACCCGACTGGAGGACCGCGGCCTGCTCAGCCGCTTCCTCTGCGTGGACGATCGGCGCGGCATCTACACCGAGCTGACCCCACAGGGCCGCCAGCTGCTCGAAGCCGCCAGGCCGGTGCACGACGCCACCCTGGAGGCGACGCTCGCCAAGGCCACCGACGCGCCGGAGCTGGCCCCGTTGGTGCGGGCCCTGGAGGAGCTCAAGCTCACCCCGGCGGCGGCCGCTGTCCCGGCCGCTGTCCCGGCCGCCGTCTGACCGCGACCGGTACGGCTGACGTCGGCGCCGGTACCGGTACCGGTACCGGTACCGGTACCGGTACCGGCGCGCGGCCGAGAACCCGACCCGGCTGCCGCCGGAGCGGTGGCCGGGGCGCCGGGTCACACCTCGTCCGGCCTCTGTTGGGCGGGGCCGGTCTTGCGGACCCGCCGGGGGAGGACGGGCGGGACGCGGGGGTGCCCTTCGAGTCCGTGGTCCGACGGGACCTCCTGGACGCCCTCGTGCGTACGCGTGGCGGGGTCGGCCGGGTGGCTCTCCACCACGCCGTCCCACAGGGCGTCCCGAGGGTTCGCGTACCGCGGTCCGGCGGACGCCTCCCCGGCTACCGCGCCAACGTCCGAAGGCGCGCGGTCGGAAGGCGCGCGGTCGGAAGGGGCGCCGTCCGAAGGCGCGTCGTTCGGGCGGACACCCTCCGGAGGAGCGCCCTCCGGAACACCGGCGGCCGCACCCCCGCCCGAGGGTGCGCCGAACGGGTTGTCGTCCTGCCAAGGCGACGAAGCCCGCGACGGTGAGGCCTGCGGCGCCGACGGCTGCCACGACGAGGCCCGGGGGACGACCACCGCGTCGGGCAGCCCGGGGATCGGCGAGCCGGCCGCCGGGGGAGCCGGGGGCGCGCCGGCGGTCAGCTCCTCCTGGGCCTCCGGCTCCTCGCCCGACCCGCCGTCCCCGTTCCCGCCGTCCCCGTTCCCGCCGTCCCCGTTCCCGCCGTCCCCGCTCCGGTCGGCCTCCGACACCACCGGCGGCCGGGTCACCCGGGCGCCGGGCGGCAGGCCGGCCACGGACGGGGTCTGCTCCATCCGCTCCAGCAGCGCCGACGGCAGCAGCACCACGGCCCGCGTCCCCCCGAAGGGGGAGGAGCGCAGGGTGACCTGGATGTGGTGCCGGGAGGCCAGCCTGGCCACCACGAAGAGGCCGAGCCGCAGGTCGTCCCCGAGCGCGGAGACGTCCAGCTCGGGCGGGTCGGCCAGGTAGGCGTTGAGCTGCTCGTACTCGTCCCGGCACATCCCGAGGCCGCGGTCCTCGACCTCGACGGCCAGCCCCCGGGGGACTTCCTGCGCGGAGACCTGCACCTTGGTGTAGGGCGGGGAGAAGGTGGTGCCGTTCTCGATCAGCTCGGCGATCAGATGGATGACGTCGGCGACGGCCTGGCCGCCGAGCGCGACGCGCGGGATGCCCTGCACGACCACCCGGGAGTAGTTCTCCGTCTCCGAGACGGCGCTGCGCAGCACGTTGACGACCGGGACGGCGTTGCGCCAGCGCCGGGCGGGCAGCGCGCCGCCGAGGATGACCAGGTTCTCGGCGTTGCGCCGCATCCGGGTGGCGAGGTGGTCGACCGCGAACAGCTCGCGCAGCAGCCCGGGGTCCTCGTGCTCGCGCTCCAGCGCGTCCAGCATGCTGATCTGGCGGTGGAGCAGGATCTGGGTGCGGCGGGCGATGTTGAGGAAGACCTTCTTGGTGCCCTCCCGCCCCTGGGCCTGGTGCACGATGGCGGTGAGCGCGGCGGTGCGGACGGCGGAGAGCCCCTCGGCGGTCTGGTGGAGTTCGTCGCCGAGGCGCCGGGCGGGGATCCAGGCGGGCGGTGGCGGGACGGATTCGCCGGCCCGGAGCCGGCCGACCACCTGGGGGATCTCGTGCCGGGCGATCGAGAGGGTGTCGGCCCGCAGGTCGCGCAGCCGGGCGGACACCGACCGGGCCAGCCGGATGCCGCGGGTCAGGCTCCAGAGCAGTACGACGGCGACGGCCGCGCTGGCGACCGCCAGGGCGGTCCGGTGGCCGGTGCCGCGCAGCAGGGAGAGGGCGTAGCCCCAGGTGGCGGCGAGGCCGAGGCAGGGGACCAGCACGAGGGCGAGGAGAGAGCGGCGGAGCGAGCCGGACCGGCCGGCGCGGTGGCCCGTGCGCGGGGCCGATATGCCTGGCATCTGATTCCTTGGTGCAGGGCCAACGGCGGGTCTGCCCGTGTGCGGTCCGGCCGGGGTCTCGGAGCCGCCACGGCCGGCGGGCCCGGAGGGGGCCGGACGAGGTGGCGTGGTACCACCGTCCGAGCGGGTGCAGCACGGCCGCCGACTTCGGGCACGCTATCAGCCCCGGGAGGCCCTGTCGCAACATGAACTGACGATATGTAAGCGGATGGTGACGCGTCTTTACATCGGTCGATCGGCCGCTTTTCGGCGGATCTCCGCAGGTCAGCACGGTGGTCCTGGTCGTCGACGACTTCCCGGGAGCCTGAGGGGAGGTCTCCGGAAAGCCGTCAGGAACAGGTCAAGTACGGGAAGTCCGAGGTGGGCCGGAAGCCGGGCGTGGGCCGGTTCCGGGTGGCTCGGATGCCTCCGTGTGGGGGTGGGGGCTTCAGCCGGCGAGCGGCATGTGCAGCAGGGCGGCGCCGGCCGGGCGGGCGGCCTCGGCCTCCAGTCGGGCCTCCCGCTGGGCCAGTTCGGTCCAGGCCCAGCTCGTGAGGTCGGACAGCTCCGCCGACCACTGCTTGCCGTACGTGCCCGAGGCCACCTGGCCGAGCCGCAGCCGCTGGACGTCGGAGGTGCCGGCGGGCGGGTAGATGTGGGTGGCGTCCCGCAGGTAGCGCTCGATGTGGAACTCGGCCTGCAGGCCCCGGGCGGCGTGGATCTCCATCGCGTTCCGCGCCGAGTCCAGCACGTACTCGGTGTTGATCAGCTTGGCGTTCATCAACTCGGCGTCGCAGGGCCGGCCGTGGTCCAGCTGGTGCGAGGCGTGGTAGGCGGCCAGCTTGGCGGTCATCAGGCGGGACTGCATCTCGCCCAGCTTGAGCGCTATGTTCGGCAGCTGGGAGAGCGGCTTCCCGTAGAGCACCCGCCCCTCGGCGAACCGCACGGTGTCCTCCACGATCGCCCGGTGGATGCCGAGTGCGACGGCGGCCAGGTTCAGCCGTCCGTACAGGGTCGAGGAGGAGTAGGCGATGTCCAGGCCCTGGCTCTCCTCGCCCAGCCGGTTGGCGGCGGGGACGCGGCAGTCCTCGAAGACGATCTCGCCGAAGCTGAAGCCGTGCAGGCCGCTCTGCGAGCCGGGGCTGCCGGTGCGAAAGCCCGGGCGGTCGCTCTCCACCAGGAAGGCGGACAGGCCCCGGCTGCCCTCGCCGGTGCGGAGCACCACGCCGTGCACGTCGCCGATGTGGGAGTTGCCGACGAACCACTTGCGGCCGTTGAGGACGTACTCGTCCCCCTCGCGCCGCGCGGTGCCGGTCATGCCGAGCACGTGGCCGCCCGAATCGGGTTCGGTGACGGCGATCGTCGGCAGCACCTCGCCGGAGGCGAACCGCGGCAGCCAGTAGCGGCGCTGGGTGTCGGAGCCGAAGTGGATCACCTTGGCGACGCCGAGCTGCGAGGCCTGCGCCATCGCGCCCATCGCGCCGCTGACCCGGGCCAGCTCCTCGACGATGACCGTCTTGGCGAGGTGGCCGAGACCGAGCCCGCCGAAGGTCCGCGGAATGGTCGCGCCGATCCAGCCGCGCTGGGCGATCTCGCGGGAGAGTTCGACCTCGACCGTCCGGTCGGCCTCCATTCTGGCCACCTGCGGGCGCACCTCCTTCTCCGCGAACTCACGTACCTCCGCGCGGAGGCTCTCGTGCCGTTCGTCGGTGAAGTAGTCCATCGCCATGCTGGGTCCTCTCGATTCCGGGGTGGTGGTGCCTCCGTCCGTGCAGCCGAACCGCTCCGGCCGCCCAAGGGTGGGGGTGATGAGGTGGCGGCCGGTTGCCCTGGTGCAGCCGGTACGCGCGGATGTGCGGGGCGGGATCCTGGCGGAAACCCGTCCCTGTTTTCGGCAGGGCTCATTGTCGTATGGCGATCCGGCCCTCTCCATAGTCGATCTTGGAATGGCGCGAAACGGATCGCCCGAAGTCGGAGGAGGATTGAAAGCCGCCGCGGCGGGGGAATGATCATTCCCGCTTTTCGGCCCTGCTGGAGCGTCGTCCACGTGCGGGTTTGACCGCCCGTCAGTCGTGGGAGTCGGGTGGGCCGAGAGCGTCCATCGCGCCGATGGTCTGATTACATGTGCGCCATGACTGATGTGATGAGCACTCAAGGCCAGTTCCCGGGTGCCGCCGGCGAGTCCGAGCGGACCCGCCGGCTGCGCATCCTGGGTCTCAACGAACCCACCGTGGACGAGGCCTTCGACCGCTTCGCCCACCTGGCCGCCAGCCTCACCCGCGCCCCCATCGCCATGGTCAACTTCATCAACGACGAGCGGCAGATGTTCCGGGGGCTCTTCATTCCGCCAAACTCCGCCGCCCCGGGCGACACCGGCTGCTCCTGGGCCGACCGGGGGATCGTCTTCGACCTCCCGAGCCGGGAGATGCCGCTGAGCCACGGCTTCTGCCCGCACGTGGTCGCCCAGCGCTCCCCGCTGGCGCTCGACGACGTCCTCGCCTACCCCCGGTTCGCCGGGAACCCGGTCGTCGACGAGCTGGGGGTGCGCGCCTACCTCGGCGCCCCGCTGGTCGACGACACCGACACCGTCATCGGCACCGTCTGCGTCCTCGACCGCGAACCCCGCCAGTGGGGGCGCGAGCGGCTGCGCGACATCCAGCACCTCGCCGAGGCGCTGCTCTCCGAGATCCGGCTGCGCGACAACCTGATCGCCCAGCAGCAGGAGATGTTCGCCGCCTTCGACGGTTCGCCGTTCCCGATCATGCTGACCCGCGGGCCCGAGCAGGAGCTCCGCTACGTCAACCCCGGGCACGCCGAGGCCTTCGGTGCGCCGGTGGCCCACGGCTCGATCGGGCAGGCCTATCCGCAGCTGGCCGCCGCCGGGCTGGAGCAGACGGTCGCCGAGGCGTACCACACCGGTCGGACCGCCGTCCTGAACGACGTCCGTTTCCAGTCCACCCGGCCGGACGCCCAGCGGATCCACCAGATCTTCAGCTTCACCTGCACCCCGCAGCGGGCCGCGCGGACCGGCCAGGTGAACGGCGTGCTCGTGGTCGGCATGGACGTCACCGCGCAGTCCCGCACCGAGGAGGAGCTGGGCACGCTGGCCGCGCTGCTGGTCGACCGGCTCCAGCAGAGCGGTGGTGGCGCCACCGGTCGGCCGGGCATCGGCGGCGGGGAGACCGGGCTGGTCCTCCCGGGCTGACCCCGGACGCCACCGCACCCGTCCCCCACCACGATGAACACGGACCCTGCCACGACCCCCGCCACGACCACGACCACGACCACGACCACGACCACGACCACGACCACGACCACGACCACGACCACGACTTACGCCGTCGGCACCACCACCACCGGTGCCGCCGACACGACCGCCGCCGTCGCAGCCGCCGGACCGGCCACCGCCGCCGGCCCGACCACGACCGGCGCCACGTCCCGGACCGGCGCCACGTCCCGGACGGACCCCGCACCCACCGGCCCCGCCATCGTGCCGGGGCGCCTCTCACCCCCGAGGAGAGGCGCCCCACCACGGTGACCACCGGGAGCCCGCCGCCGTAGTCGCGGCCGCAGCCCCGCCGAAGCGCGTCGCGGGGAGCCCGCCGCCGTCGTCGGCCTCCGCCGTCCGCCGCAGCGCTGCCGCCGCTCGTTGCGAGCCGCCCGGCCGCCGCGCGGGTGAACCGGACGCCCCGTCCCCCGGACGGGCGCCCGCGGCACGGCCACCGATGGTAGGCATGGGCCGCATGGAGTGGTTCGCCGACTGGTTCGCCGCACCCGAGTACGGGCCGAGCCGGGTCCTCGTGCAACGGCTGCTGGCCGCCGTCTACCTGACCGGATTCGTGGCCGCCGCCGCGCAGTTCCGGGCCCTGATCGGCGCCGAGGGCATGCTTCCGGTGCCCGCTTTCACCGCCCGGGTAGCGTTCCGCCGCGCGCCGAGCCTCTTCCACCTCCACTACAGCGACCGCTTCTTCGCCGCCGTCGCCGGCACGGGCGCCCTGCTCTCGGCGGGCCTGGTCGCCGGCCTGGGCGACGCCGTCCCGCTCTGGGCGTCGATGCTGCTGTGGGCGGTGCTCTGGCTGCTCTACCTGTCGATCGTCAACGTCGGCCAGACCTGGTACTCCTTCGGCTGGGAGTCCCTGCTGCTGGAGGCCGGCTTCCTCGCCGTCTTCCTGGGCAACCAGGACGTCGCCCCGCCGCTCCCGGTGCTCTGGCTGCTGCGCTGGCTGGCGTTCCGGGTCGAGTTCGGCGCCGGGCTGATCAAACTGCGCGGCGACAGCTGCTGGCGGGACCTGACCTGTCTGCGCTACCACCACGAGACCCAGCCGATGCCGGGACCGCTCAGCTGGTTCTTCCACCACCTGCCCGGGCCGCTGCACCGGGCCGAGGTCGCCGCCAACCACGTCACCCAGCTCCTGGTACCGGTCGGCCTGCTCCTCCCGCAGCCGGTCGCCGGCTACGCGGCCGTGATCGTCGTGGTGACCCAGCTCTGGCTGGTGGCCTCCGGCAACTTCGCCTGGCTGAACTGGCTCACCATCACCCTCGCCCTCGCCGCCGTGGACCCCGCCCGCTTCGGGCTGTCCTTCCGGACCCGCTCCTACGGCGGTACCCCCGGCTGGTTCGAGGGCCTGGTGATCGCGCTGACCGTCGCCGTCGCGGTGCTCAGCTACTGGCCGGTCCGGAACATGGTCTCCCGTGAACAGGTGATGAACCGATCCTTCAACCGGCTTCATCTGGTCAACACCTACGGCGCCTTCGGCAGCGTCAACCGGATCCGCGTGGAGGTGGTGGTCGAGGGCACCGACGAGGCCACCGTCACCGGGCGGACGGTCTGGCGCGAGTACGGCTTCAAGGGCAAGCCCGGCGACGTGCGCCGCCTGCCGCGCCAGTACGCCCCCTACCATCTGCGGCTGGACTGGCTGATGTGGTTCGCCGCCATCTCGCCCGCGTACGCCCGGCCCTGGTTCCTGCCGTTCGTCGCCCGATTGCTGACGAACGACCCGGCCACGCTAAGGCTCCTGCGTCACAACCCGTTCCCGGACGCCCCGCCGACCCACGTCCGGGCGACGCTCCACCGCTACCGCTTCACCGACTGGCACGAACTGCGGGCCACCGGCGCGTGGTGGCACCGGACCGCGCTGCACGAGTACCTCGCGCCGGTCAGCCTTGACACCCTCACTCGTTCCGGTCACCGGCCGCCGCTCGGCCGCCGGAGCCGTTCGGTACCGCTGGACGGTCTGCGACGGCGGTCCGGTCACCCGCCCGGCCCCGCACCGCACCACCCGCCCGGCCCTCCCGAGTAGCGGCCGGGCGGGCGGTGTGGCACGCCACACCGGCCCGTCGGACGGTGGGTGCGTGCAAGGCTCGAACGGGCACCCGTATTCTTGGCCTCCACAACCGGCGGCCCGAACGCGCGCCCCCAGCCCCTCCCGCCGGGGCCTCCGTGCGCACCCGGTCCGCCGCCCCCTCGCCGCCCGCCCCGCCGCAGTCGCCCAGAACCGGACCTCACATGACAGTGCTTCACTCGCGCAACGCCGACGCCGCAGACGCCAAGGCCGCCGCAGACGCCAAGGACGCCACGGACCCGGATCAGAACCGCGGCCAGGCGGCCACGGTGGAGACCGGCCTCCGGGACGAGCTCGGCCGCTACGCCGAGCTCGGTGCCTTCACCCTCACCGCCGGGACCCACGCGTGGTACGCCGCCGTCGACACCGTCGCCACCCCCGAGGACGCCCGCGCCGCCTCCACCGCCCTCGCCGAACTCCGTGGCAGCGACCTCCAGCAGACCTGGGAGGCCGTCACCGCCCTGGCCGCCGACGCCAGGATCGAGGTGCCCGGCAGCGTCGCCGTCGCGGCGCTGTTCGCCGAGACGCTCCAGCGTGTCCACCAGACCTCCGCGACCCTGATCGGCGCCGCGTACGACGCCGACCTGGACGCGCTCGTCGCCGCCACGGCCGACCGCGCCTGGCGGCGCGAGAACGGCGTCAAGCTGTCGTTCCTGCGCGTGCGCGGGCTGCGCAAGCAGGCCGCCGCGCTGGTCGCCGGCGGCCGCAAGGTCCGCCCCGAGGAGCTGCACGAGGCGCTCGCCTCGGCCAAGATCGAACGTCGGGCCTGGGCCGTCCTCGCCCCCTCGGGCGCGCTGCCCGTCCCGCCGGCCGACGGCCCGCTGGCGGAGCGGACCGCGGCGGCCTTCGAAGCGATCGGTGCCGCGCTGCGCGACCTGGGCCGGCTGCTGCCCGAGCACGACCTGGAAGCACAGCCGTTCCCCGAGCTCATCGACCTGGTGGAGCGTCTGGCGGCGGACGAGGGCACGCTCTACCGCCTCCCCACCATCCGCTCCCTGCGGACCTCGCTCGAAGAGGCCGGTCTGGCCGACCTGCTCGCCGAGCTCGCCGCCGCCGGCGCCGACCGCCGCGCTGCCGAGGCCGCCTACGGTGCCCGCCAGGCCCTGGCCGGGGGTCAGCGCGACGGTCTGACGGCGACGGAGGCGACGCCCGTCGAGGAGCTCGCCGCCGTGGAGCCGGTCGCGGAGGAGCCGGTCGCCGAGGAGGAGGGCGCCGCCGAGGCGCTCGTTGAGGAGACGGTCGTCGAAGAGGCGGCCGTTGAAGAGGCGGTTGTCGAAGAGGCGGCTGTCGAGACCGAGGCCGAGCCGGTGGCGGCCGACAGCTCGACCGAGGCGGAGGCCGAGCAGGTCGTGGCCGAGGCGGCGACCGGAGCGGACGAGCCCACGGCCGAGGAGCCCGTCGAGGCCCGGCCGCTCGTCGTCTCGCTCCCGGCGCCCTCGCCCGCGGCGGACGACCTGGTGGACGCGGCTCCGGCTGTCCCGGCGCAGGCCGAGGCCGAGCCGGAGGTCGCGGCGGTCGAGGTGGTCGAGGCCGAGGTTGCCGAGGTCGTGGAGCCCAAGGCCGAGGCTGTGCCCGCGGTTGAGGCCGAGGCCGTTGCGCCGGAGGTCGTCGAGCCCGAGGCGGCTCCGGCCGAGTCCGTAGCCGAGGCTGCGCAGGTCGTCGAGGTTGCCGAGGTCGTCGAGCCGACTGCCGAGGTCGAGCCGGAGGTCACCGAGTCGACTGCCGAGGTCGCCGAGCCGGTCGCCGAGGTCGTCGTGGTCGTGGAGTCCGAGACCGAAGCCGTGCCGGCTGCCGAAGGTGTGCCCGCGGTTGAGGACGAGGCCGTCGAGCCCGAGGCGGCTCCGGCCGAGTCCGTAGCCGAGGCTGCGCAGGTCGTCGAGGTTGCCGAGGTCGTCGAGCCGACTGCCGAGGTCGAGCCGGAGGTCACCGAGCCGGTCGCTGAGGTCGTCGTGGTCGTGGAGCCCGAGCCCGAGACCGAAGCCGTGCCGGCAGCCGAGGGTGTGCCCGCGGTCGAGGCCGAGGCCGTCGAGCCGGAGGCTGCGGAGGCCGAAGCGGTTGTGGAGCCGGTTGCCGAGGTCGCCGAGGTCGGGTCCGCCGAGGCGGAGCCGGCCGTCAAGCCCGAGCCCGCCCCCAGGACCCCCAAGGCTGCCAAGGCCCCCAAGGCCGCCCCTGCCGCCGGGCCCGGGAAGCCGGACTTCACGCCGGGGCGTCCGGTGACCGCCTACTCGGCCGACGAGCTGCTCGCCGTCGTGCGCTGGGTGGACGGTGACGGTGTCGACCGCAGCGACGAGGAGCTGCTGCGGGCGGCGATGAAGGAGCTGGGCTTCGGCCGCCTCGGCCCGCGCATCAAGGAGGCGCTGGGCGCCGCCGTGGCGGCCGCGCGCGGCTGACCCGAAGCGACGCCGAAGGGCCCGGTGCGGGAGGTACGCCTCCCGCACCGGGCCCTTCGCCGTGGTCAGCTCCGTGGTCAGCCGGCCTTGTTCCAGGGGGCGCCGGCCATCAGCGCCTTGACGTTGGCGACGTAGCCCGGGTTCGGGACGGCCACGCTCCCGCCGGTCGCGCCCGTGACGGGGTCGGTGACGGTGTTGTAGTGCACGTTGCCCGCGCCCGCGTTGTAGGCGGCGATCACCAGGTCGAGCAGCGGTGTCCGGCCGGTGGCCGGGTCGGGGGAGAGGTCGTACGTCCCGCCGAAGGAGGAGTCGCCGTAGTAGGCGACCAGCCAGTCGAGCAGCTGGGTGCCGAGCTGGACGTTGCCGGCCAGCGTCTTCGGGTCGGAGGTGGTGCCGAACTTGCTGTTCATCCAGCTGACGGTGGCGGGCATGATCTGCATGGTGCCGATGCCGCCGTCGCAGGCGAGGATGCCGGACTGCCAGCCGCTCTCCTGCCAGGCGATCGCCTTGACCAGGTTGACCGGCAGCGCCGGGAGCCGGTCCGTGCCGCCGTTGCTGAGGAACAGCGTCCGGGACTGCCCGGCGGCCGAGCCGAGCGCCGCCGCGACGGCCTCCTTCGGCTCGTCGGGCTGGGGCTTGGTCGGGGTGCAGCCGCTCTGCAGCGGCGGGACGTGCGGGGTGGCGGGCGCGGGCGGCGGCGGGGGCGCGACCGGGCCGGGCTTCGCGGTCGGTGCGGGCGCCGCGGCGACGGCTGCCGGGGCCGGGGCCGCCTGGGCCGCCGGGGGCGCGCTGGTGGCCTTGGCGGCCGGGTCCGCGGGCTTGGTGGTGCCGGGTTTGGCCGTGCTCGCCGACGCGGTCGGGCTCGGCTTGGCCGACTTGCCCGCCGTCGCGCTCGGCGAGGCGCTGGGGCCGGGCGAGGTGCTCGTGCCGGGCGAAGGGCTCGCCGTCGCCGGGGCGTCGGCCGTCGGGGTCCCGGAGGGCGAGACCCCGGCGGTGGCGGCCGCCGCCGCCGGGCCCGCCGCGGCGTCGCTGCTGCCGTCCGCCTTCTTGCTGCCGCAGCCCGTCAGCAGCGCCGTCGACACGGCCGCCGCCGACACGAGAACCAGCGCCTGCCGTGAAGCACGCACCTTCATGGATTTCCGCCCCCCGTTTTCGCCGGCCGTCCCGGCGAGAGGCGGTCATCCTACGACGGTGTGATCGTCCTACCGACGCGGGCCCCGGGGTGACGTTCGGTACGCGGCTCCGGCGTCCCGGCGCCCGCGTGGCGGTCCGGCTCGGGGTGGCCCGGTCAGTCCGGCGCCGCTCCCGGCCGGGCGCGGGCCAGCTGCGCGGCGAGTACCCGGGGCGCCTGCGCCAACGACGGTCCGTACCAGGTCAGATGGCGTCCGCTGAGCAGGGCCGCCGGGATGCCGGGGAACGCCTCGGGGCCGTCCTCGGCGGTGAAGCGGTACGGCTCGTCCGGGAGGACGACCACCTCGGGCCCGCTCGCGAGGAGTTCGGGCAGGGGGACGGCGGGGTAGCGGTCCGGGTGGCCGGCGTGCAGCGTCACCTGGACGCCGAGGCGCCGGAGCAGGTCGCCGGCGAAGGTGTCGCGGCCGAGCACCATCCAGGGGCGGCGCCAGACCGGGACGACGGCCCGCCGGAGCACCGGTCCGGGCGGGGCGACGTCCGCCCAGGCGGCCTCGGCGGCGTCCAGCCAGGCGGGGCGGGGGAGTCCGCAGCCGAGGGTGAGCAGGCGGTGGAGGGAGTCGAAGGCCTGCTCCAGGGTGCGGATGTCGGTGACCCAGACGGCCAGGCCGGCGGCGCGCAGCGCGTCGAGGTCGGGGCGGCGGTTCTCCTCGCCGTTGGCGAGGACGAGGTCCGGCGCGAGGGCCGCGATCCGGCGGACGTCGGGGTTCTTGGTGCCGCCGATCCTGGCCACGGCGAGGTCGGCGGGGTGGCTGCACCAGTCGGTGGCGCCGACCAGCAGGCCGGGAGCGGTGGCGGCGACGGCCTCGGTCAGCGAGGGGACCAGCGACACGATCCGCCGGACCGGGCCGGGCCCGACCGGCACCCCCAGCCCGAGGTCGTCCACCCGGAGCTGCGGCCCGCCGACGGTCACCCCGCCGGGCCCGCCCGGCCGGGACCCCGCTCGCGGACCGGACCCTGACGGCGGGTCGGACGGCGGCCCGGGAGGCTCGGGCGGCTGGGCGAGGTGGGAGGCCATGCGGCAAACCCTAGGCCGAACGGGCCCGTCCGGCGGGGGAAAGTCGTGGGAACCGGGCGGGTGCGGCGGCCGACTACCTGGTCCGGGCTCCCAGGAAGGGCCCGAGCACGATCATTGACCAGGAGAGTTCCATGCGCCCTCGCGTGTTCTGCGGCATCGCGGCCGCCATCGCCCTGTTCGCCACGGCCTGCGGGAGCGGCGGTGGGGGGAGCAGCGCCGGCGGTGACGGGACCGGTGGGGCGGGGCAGTCCGCCGCTTCCGGGTTCCCGGTGAGGGTGGCGGACTGCCAGGGCAAGGAGACCACCGTCCAGCAGGCCCCGAAGCGGATCGTCACCAGCAACGCCGCCGCCCTGGAGATGCTGCTCCAGCTCGGTGCGGGCGACCGGGTCATCGGCACCGGGTTCCCGCCGGGCAAGGGCAGCCTGCCGGCGGCGCTGGCCGAGCAGGGCGCGAGGGTGCCCGTCCTGGGCGCCAAGGTGATCGCCAAGGAGAAGCTGCTCGGCTCGGGCGCCGACCTCTACGTGGACACCTTCGGCTCGATGCCGATGATGGGCGGGGCGGGCGCGGTGCCGAGCGAGCAGGAGTTCGCGGCCGCGGGGATCCAGCACGTCATGCTGCTCTCCACCGCCTGCGCCGGTACGCCGAAGGCCGCCCCCGCGCCGCGCACCGACCTCTCCCAGGTGGAGGAGGACATCCGCCGGCTCGGCGCGGTGACCGGTACGGCGGCCAGGGCCGAGGAACTGGTCACCGGGATGGAGCGGCAGATCGCCGAGGTCCGCACCGCGACCGCCGCGGTGCCCGCCGACCAGCGGCCGAGCTACTTCCTGTTCGACTTCGACGCCGGGACCAAGCAGCCGATATCGGTCTGCGGCCGGCAGGTCGCCAACGCGGTCATCACCCTGGCGGGCGCCCGCAACGTGTTCGCCGACTGCGACGCCGACTTCAAGCCGGCGTCCTGGGAGGACGTGGTCGCCAAGAACCCGGACTGGATCCAGCTCGCCGTGCGCAACCGGGGCACCGAGGAGGAGAACCGCAAGGCGTTCGAGGACGCCGAAGCCTTCCTGCGCGGCTTCCCCGCGACCCAGGGCCTGAAGGCCGTCCAGGAGGGCCGCTTCCTGCGGATCGGCTCCGAGGTCACCACCATCGCCGGGGTGCGCAACGCCGACACGGTGCGGCAGATCGCCGCCACCGTGTACCCGGCGCTCGTCGAGAAGGGCCGGTAGGCCGGTGGCCTCGGCCGCCGTCGCCGCCAGGCGGAGCCGGACGGGGACGCTGCGCGCCGGGCCGCTGGCCGTCGTGCTCGCCCTCGCCCTGGTCGCCGCGCTGACCGCCGCCGTCTCGCTCGGCTCGGTGGACATCGCCCCGGGCGAGGTCTGGTCGGTGGTCGCCCACCGCCTCACCGGCCGCGCTCCCGAGCCCGGCACCCGGGACCTCATCGTCTGGCAACTGCGCGTCCCGCGCGCCCTGCTGGCGGCGATGGTCGGGGCCGGGCTCGGCCTGGTCGGCACCGCCGTCCAGGCACTGGTCCGCAACCCGCTCGCCGACCCCTACCTGCTCGGGATCTCCTCCGGTGCCGCGCTCGGCGCGGTCGCGGTGATCGTCCTCGGCGGCGGCCTCGGCCTGCAGCTGGCCTTCGGCAGCGCGATCGGGCTGACCATCTCGCTGGCCGCCTTCCTCGGCGCGCTGGCGGCGTTCTCCCTGGTCTGGCTGCTGGCCCGGCGCGGCGGCGGGTTCTCGCCGCTGCGGCTCGTGCTGGCCGGCATCGGCATCGGCCAGTTCCTCGCCGGCTTCACCAGCTACCTCGTCCTGCAGACCAGCGACGAACAGCAGACCAGGGGCGTGCTGTTCTGGCTGATGGGCAGCCTCAGCGGTGCGGTCTGGGGTCAACTGGCCGTCCCGGCCGTCGCCGTGGCCCTCGGGCTGGCGCTGCTCCAGGCCCGCGCGCGGAGCCTGAACGCGCTGCTGATGGGCGACGAGACGGCGGCCGGGCTCGGGGTGGACGTCACCCGGCTGCGCCGCGAGATCTTCGTCGTCACCAGCGTGCTGACCGGGGTGCTGGTCGCCGTCTCGGGCGCGATCGGCTTCGTCGGGCTGATGGTGCCGCACGTCTGCCGGCTGCTGGTCGGCGGCGACCACCGCCGGCTGCTGCCGCTGTCCGCGCTCACCGGGGCGGTGCTGCTGGTGGTGGTCGACACCCTCGCCCGGACCGCCCTGGACACCCAGGAGCTGCCCATCGGGGTGGTCACCGCGCTGCTCGGCGCGCCCACCCTGCTCTTCCTGCTGGACCGACGACTGGAGCGGAATTGAGGATCGCGGTCGAGGATCTGAGTGTCACCCTGTCCGGACGGACGGTGGTGGCCGGCGTCCACCTGGTCGCCGAGGAGGGGGAGATCGCCGGGCTGGTCGGCCCGAACGGCAGCGGCAAGTCCAGCCTGCTGCGCACCGTCTACCGGCATCTTCGGCCGAGTGCCGGGCGGGTTCTGCTGGCCGGCCGGGAGCTGGCCGGGCTGACCGCCGCGCAGTCCGCGCGGCACATCGCGGCGCTGCCCCAGGAGCGCGGCGGAGACTTCGAGTTGACCGTCCGCGAGGTCGTGGCGATGGGCCGCACCCCGTACAAGCGGGCCTTCGCGGCGGACGACGCGGAGGACCACCGGCTGGTCGCGGACGCCCTGGAGCGGGTCGAGATGGCCGGCGCGGCGGACCGCCGGTTCGCCCAGCTGTCCGGCGGTGAACGCCAGCGCGTGCTGCTGGCCAGGGCGCTGGCCCAGCAGCCGGACGTCCTGGTGCTGGACGAGCCGACCAACCACCTGGACGTCCGGCACCAGGTCGAGCTGCTCGCGCTGCTGCGCGAACAGCGCCGCACCACGCTGATCGCGCTGCACGACCTCAACGCGGCGGCCTCGGTCTGCGACCGCCTGCACGTCCTGCACGAAGGCGCCCTGGTGGCGTCCGGGCCGCCGCGCGAGGTGCTGACCGCCGAGCTGTTGGCCAAGGTCTTCGGGGTGCGGGCGGCGGTGGTCGAACACCCGCTCACGGGTGACCCGTTGATCGCGTTCGACCACCGCACGCCCGCCTCGATGGCGGGATCGCCGAAGCGTCAGGAGGTCTCGTAGTGGCTCGGGCGGCCGTCGCGCTCCACCAGCCGGCCGATCCGCCCGGCCTCCTCGCTGCGTAGCAACTCCCAGCGCCCGTCGGGGCGGTGGAGCACCGCGGAGTGCCACGGCGTCATCCAGACGTCGGCGGCCTCCAGCAGCCGGATGCCGAACTTGGCCACGCCGACCCGCTGGGGGTGGATGGAGAGCCGGAAGGACCGGGGGTGCTGCTCGGCGATCAGGTCGCCCCAGGCGCGGCTGCGCTGGATGACGCCGTACGCGCGCTGCCGGCAGTCGCGCTGCAGGGCGGACCTGGTACCGGTGAAGCCGGCGGTGTCCTCGGTGAGGAACCGGGTGATGCCGCGGTAGAGGCGCAGGGTCTCCTCGTCGGTGAGGACCTGCTCGCGCAACTCCTCCTTGCTGGGCGCGTACTGGGCGTGCACCCGGGCCCGCTTCTCGTCGAACGGCAGGTCGCCGAGGACGGCCCGCAGGTCGAAGGTGGCGAGGTGGCTCAGGCCCTCCCGCGCGATCATCGCGGAGAGGGCGTCGGAGTACTCGTCGATGTGGTCGTCGGGGACGTGGATGAGGTCGCCGAAGATGTGGCCGTCGGAGCAGATGAGGATCTCTGCGCCGGGTTCGTAGAGCGTGCCGATCTCCTCGCAGAGACGGTCGAGGAAGGTGAGCGAGAGGCGTTCGCCCTCGTCGGGCAGGTGGCCGAGGACCTTGGCGGGGTTGGGCGACTTGCAGGGGAAGCCGGGCAGGGTGAACACGATCGGGTCACCGGCGGCGACGAAGTCGGCCAACTGCTCCAGCTGGAGCGGGAAGTCGGCGGTCGTGGCGTCGACCTCGGGGTCGGAGGCCCGGCGGTGCGGGAGCAGCAGCTCCAGGATCGCGGCGCAGATCCGCGGCACGGACTCCGGCGCCGGGGCGCCGGGGCGGCGGGCGGCGCCGGGCGGGGCGGCGCCCGGCCGGGGCTCGGCGGTTCGGTGGTCGGTGGGCCCGTGTTCGGCGGGTCGGGCGGTGGTGCCGGCCGCGGTGGCGGCCGGGGAACGGGTGTCGGTCGGGGAGTCGGTCGCGACGCCGGTAGGTGGCATGGTGGTCCTCCACGGGACGAGCGGTGTGCGGGCTTCGGGGCAGGCGGGAGCCACGCCCGGCGGTGGCCGCCGGGACGACGGGAGGGAGCGCGGGGGCTTCGGGGCGGTCAGACCCGCCGGTCGTAGGCGACCGGGAGGCGGTTCACGCCCCGGGCGAGCACGGCGGGCACCCAGGTGAGCGCGTCGATGCCCGCGCCGTCCTCGGTGGACGGCCGCAGTCCGGGCAGCCGGGTGAGCAGGGTGGCGAGGGCGATCTGGAGTTCGAGCCGGGCCAGGGCCGCGCCGGGGCAGTAGTGGATGCCGTGGCCGAAGGCCAGGTGGGCGTTGGGGGTGCGGTCGAAGTCGAGGACGTCGGCCTCGGGGAACTGCTCGTCGTCGCGGTTGGCGGCGCAGAGCGAGACGATCACGGAGTCGCCGGCGGGGACGGTCGTGCCGTACAGGTCGCTGTCCTCGGCGAAGAAGCGCCAGGTGGTGAGCTCGAACGCGGCGTCGTGGCGCAGCAGTTCCTCCACCGCGCGGGTGAGCAGGACCGGGTCGGCGGCGATGCCGTCGCGCAGCCGGGCGAGCTGCTCGGGGTGGCGCAGCAGGGTGATCAGCATGGTGGTGATCTGGTTGGTGACGGGCTCCTGGCCGGCCACCAGCAGCTGGAACACGATCGAGTCGCGCTCCTCGGGGGTCAACTCGCCCGCGTCGCAGGCGGCGACGAGCCGGCCGAGCAGGTCGACGTCGGACCCGGCGGGGTCGTGGTGGGCGCGCTTGTGGGCCACCACGTCGGCGATGTACCCCTGGAGGCCGCGCAGCCGGCCCTCGTAGGCCGGCCGGCCCGGGTCCTGCGGGCCGACCGGCTGGACGACCTTGCCCCAGTCCCGGTCGAATCGGGCGGCCAACTCCGGCGGGAGTCCGATGACTTCGGCGAGCACCCGGAAGGGGTAGTGGGCCGCGAAGCCGGCCACCAGGTCGGCGCCGCCGGTCCCGGGCAGCTCGTCGACCAGGGCGTCGGCGAGCTCCTGGACGCGCGGCCGCAGGGACTCCACCCGGCGCGGCGCGAAGGCGTCCAGGACGAGCCGGCGCATCTGCGTGTGCTTCGGCGGGTCCTGGTGCAGCAGGTGGACCTGGAGCTGGGAGTGCTGCGGCTCGGGCATGATCGAGGCGAGCCGGCGCCAGCCCTCGTTGCCCAGGGCGTGGTTCTTGCCGAGCCGCGGGTCGTTGAGGGTCTCGTGGGCGGCCCGGTAGCCGGTCACCAGCCAGGCGGCGATCCCGCTGGGGAACCGGACCCGGTGGACCGGCCCGGCCTCCCGCATCCGCCGGTAGAGCGGATAGGGGTCGCTCTTGTACGCGGACCCGTACAGCGGTACCGGGTCCGGGAGTTCGTCGTAGCCGAACGGGCAGCGCGGGGTGTCCGCCGGGCTGCCGGCGGTCGGGTCGTGGACGGTGTCGGTCATGCGGGGTCCTCCGGTCGGGATCGGTGGTGCGCGCGAGGGCGCTTCGTCAGGCTCTGGAGCGCGTCGTGCTGTCGGCGCCGCTCGCCCCGTCGGTGCTCCCGGCCTGCTCGGGGAGCGGGGGGAGCGCGGCGCGGGCGGCGCGGTGGGCGCGGTGGGCGCGGTGGTGCAGGGCGAGGAGGGCCACGGCCGTGGTGGCGGCCAGCGTGGCGAGGACGAGTCCGGCGCGGCCGGCCGTGGGGCCACTGCCGCCGACCAGGGCGGCGGAGGTGCCGAGGGCCGGGCCGAGGGCGAACCCGAGGCTGCGGGAGAGCTGGACGACGGAGCCGGCGGTGGCCAGTTGCCCGGTGCGGGCGGCGCTCATCACCAGGGCCTGCACCGGGCCGCCGTTGAGGCCCATGCCGGCCCCGGCGAGCGCGAGCCGCCAGGAGATGTCGGCCGGCGTCCAACCGGAGTCCAGCGGGACGAGCAGCAGCAGACCGGTGGCGGTGACGACGGCGCCGGTCAGCGCGGTGGGCCGGGCGCCCCAGCGGTCGGCCAGCCGCCCGCCGAAGCGACCGGCCAGCACCATGCCCAGCGGGAACGCCAGCATGGTCAGGGCGGTGGTGGTGGCGCTGATCCCGTCGTCCCGGCGCAGGTGCTGGGCGAGCAGGTAGTGGGTGGCGGCGAAGCCGGCGGCCAGGGCCAGCACCGAGCCGTTCACGCCCGCGGTGCCGGAGGCGCGCAGCACGGCGGTGACCGGCCGCCCGCCGGGCCGGCGCAGCCAGAGCGCCACCAGCGGGGCGGCGGGCAGGGCGAGCAGCAGCAGGCCGGGCCGGTCGGGGGCGAGGGTGAGCCCGAGCATGACGGCGGCCACGGCCGAGCCGATCAGCGCGGCGTCGCCGAGGGAGCCCCGGTCGGGCAGGCGCAGCCGGCCGCCCCGCGGGGCGTGCCGGTGGGCGATCGCCAGGGCGACCAGACAGACCGGCAGCTTGACCAGGAAGATGGCCCGCCAGCCGACGTGGTCGAGCAGCAGGCCGCCGATCACCGGCCCGGTGACGGCGCCGAGCGGGCCGAGGGTGGCGGGGACGCTCATCGCCCGGCCGCGCAGCTGGGGCCGGACGGCGGTGGCGGCCAGCACCGGCATCAGCACGAACAGCACCGCGCCGAAGGCGCCCTGGGCGAGCCGCGCCGCGATCAGCCAGCCCGCCCACGGGGCGACGGCGGCGAGCACGCTGCAGAGCGCGAAGCAGCTGACGGCCAGCAGCAGGGCGGACCTGGCGCCGACCTGGCCGAGCCAGCGCCCGGCCGGCAGCAGCAGCGCCACCAGCGGGAGCTGGTAGCCGAGGACGGCCCACTGGGCGGTGGTCGACGAGACGTGCAGTCCGGCGGCTATGTCGGTGAGTGCCAGGTTGACGACGTTCATGTCGAGCATCGCCACGAACGAGAGCAGCCCGGCCGCCACGACCAGGATCCACCGGTCCGGCTGCTCTGCCGGACCGTCACCCGGCCCGCCGGTGGCCGGCGCCTGTCGCGCTGCCATGGGTCCTCCTCCGCTTGCCGTGCCGTGCGACACCGCCTCGTCGGCGGCGTCCGGTACAGCAGTCGGGGGCGGGGGAGCTCCGGTTCCGAACACCTGAGGGAATTTCCCGGTTGGCCGGAATGCGGCGACCGGATGGCTGGTCTAGACCACTAGTGATCTAGGAAGCCCCCGGTTCAGCGCCTGTTCGGCCCTGGTTCGGCCCCGGTTCTCCCGGCACGATCGACCCCGTCGGCCCGGTGCCGGTCCGGCAGGGACGCGAGTCGGTCGGACGGCGGCGCGGGGGTCGCGCCGATGGCGGCACGGGGAAATAGCCCGGTCCGTTCCGGGGTTGCAGCCAGGCACGACGCATGATCGCGGCAGGACCGGAAGGATCATCATGAAGATCGGCATCATCGGCGCGGGCAACATCGGCGGCAACCTCACCCGTCGGCTCACCGCCCTCGGGCACGAGGTGTCCGTGGCCAACTCGCGCGGCCCGCAGACGCTGGCCGCGCTGGCCGAGGAGACCGGCGCCACACCGGTCGCCGCGACGGAGGCGGCGCGCGGCGCCGAGATCGTGGTGGTGACGGTGCCGCTGAAGAACGTGCCGGACCTGCCGTCCGGCCTGTTCGACGGCGCGGCCGAGGGCTTCGTCGTGATCGACACCGGCAACTACTACCCGCAGCAGCGGGACGGCCGGATCGCGGCCATCGAGGAGGGGCAGACCGAGAGCCGGTGGACGGAGGGCCACCTCGGGCACCCGGTGGTGAAGGCCTTCAACGGCACCTACGCCGAGGACCTGCTGGAGCGGCCGCGCCCGCAGGGCGACCCGGACCGGCTGGCGCTCCCGGTGGCCGGTGACGACGAGGCCGCCAAGCGCGTCGTCCGGGCCCTGATCGACGAGCTGGGCTTCGACAGCGTGGACGCGGGCGGTCTGGACGACTCCTGGCGCCAGCAGCCCGACACCCCCGTCTACGGTCTGCGGGCGGGCGTGGACGCGGTCGTCAAGGCGCTGGCCGAGGCCTCGCCCGAGCGCCCCGCCGCCTTCCGCGCCCGGGCCTGACGCGCCCGGGCCCGACGCGCCAGGCACGACGCGCCAGCCCTGACGCTCCGGGCCCGGGCCCGGGCGGCGCGCCCGCCCGGTTCCTCTCCCCGATGAGGGAGGAACCGGGCCCGGACGCGCCGACCGGGCCGGTGGCGCGGCGTCAGCAGGCGGCGGCCAGCGGGGTGGCCGGTCCCGGGGACGCCGGGTCGCCGGTCTCGGCCGCCCGCAGGCGGGCGATCAGTTCCTCGCGGGCCCGGGCGACCCGGGAGCGGACGGTGCCGACCGGGCAGCCGGCCACCGCGGCGGCCTCGGCGTAGCTCAGGCCGACCACCTGGGTGAGTACGAAGGCCTCCCGGCGCTGCGCGGGCACCCGGTCGAGCAGGTCGCCGAGCGCGACGCCGTCCTCGAACCCGGCGGCGGGCGGGGCGCTCTGCCGTTCGGCGGCCTCCTCCCAGTCCGGCAGGGCGGCGCAGCGCGGGCGGGCGGCGGCGGTGCGGTAGCGGTCGATGACGGTCCGCCGGGCGATCGACAGCAGCCAGGTGCGGGCGGAGGAGCGGCCGGCGAAACCGGGCAGGCTCCGCAGCGCGCGCAGGAAGGTCTCCTGGGCGAGGTCGTCGGCGGACTGCACGTCGGTCAGATGGGCGACGAACCGCCACACGTCCCGCTGGGTGGCCATGACGAAGGCCTCGACGTCGGCCGGCCGGCCCGCGCGGGCGGCGAGGGCCAGCGCGGTCAGCTGCTCGTCATCCATGCCGGACCCCCACCCGGTCGGTCCGGCCCGGGGCCCGGTGCGGGACGATGGTCACATGAGATGCGCCCAGTTCCGTACTGCTCTGTCCGCCCGTCTCGACGGTGAGCCGACCGGTCTGCCGGACCGGCGGCTGGACAAGCACCTCGCGCGCTGCGAGGCCTGCCGCGGCTGGCAGGAGCAGGCGGAACGGCTGCGCGGTCGCACGGCGGGGGTCGACCCGGACGGCCCCTCGGCGGCATGGTCGACGAACCTGCTCGCGAGCCTGGGCGGGCGCGGGTCGGGTGCGGGCGGTCCCGGCGTGACGGGCGGTCCCGGGCAGGGGGACGACGGGTCGGGGCCGGAGCGGTAGGACGGTGGCGCCGGGCGAGGCCGGTGCGCCGTCGTAGTCAGGCATGAAGAGGTCCTGAGGAGAGTGCTCGGGAGCGGCGGCCGCTGCGGGCGGCGCGCTCGGCGTCGGTGGACGCGCACGGATCGCCGTGTCCCGGCAGGGGGCGGCGGGGCGTGCGGGCCCGGGCCCCGGCGGCGCGGCCTAGCCACGGCGCGGGGCGACCTGCCCGCCGCGGCGCGGACACCGGAACGGCGTCGGGCGGCGGGCGCGTCAGCAGGCGGCAGCGAAGGACGGTGGCCCGCGCCGGACGAGGGCGTGCGAGAGCAACACCGGTCGGGGCGGGCGGGCCCGACGGGCGGCGGGCCGGGGCGGGACCGGCGGCTCGAAGCCGCGCGGTCGGGTGAGCAGGGCGAGCACCGGGAGCAGCAGGACCCCGGCCAGCACGGTGCCGAGTGCTCCGAGCAGTTCGAACAGCCGGGTCAGCGCCGTCTCGCCGCGCCGGAGCAGCAGCGCGCAGGCGAGTGCGGCGAGCAGGTGGGCGGTGAGCATCCCGGCCGACATGGAGTGGGCCGCCATGTCGTGGCCGGACATCCCCGGCATCCCGGAGGCTCCGGACAGCCCGGCCGCGTCGCCGGACAGCCCGGACCCGCCGGTCAGGCCCGCCAGCCCGTGGTCCGCGGCGGCCGTGGCCGGAGGCGGGCCCACCGCGGCCGCGGTGCCGTGGTGGTGCGTCCCGGTCAGGACGCGGACGCCCGTGGCGGGCGGCAGGTCGGGGTCGATCCCGGCCATCCGGGCCAGGTCGGCGGGGGAGAGCCCGGTGGGCGTCTGGTCCGGATTGCAGAGCAGCAGGCCGGCCCAGTCCGTCGTGGCGACGCGGCCGAACCCGCCGCGGTCGGCGGCCAGGGCCCCGGCCTGTTCGAACATCAGGTGCAGCGCGCTCTGCGCGGCGACCATCCAGACACTGATCGGACCGAGCCCCCGCCGCTTGCCGGCCAGCAGCCAGCCGAAGCCGAGGGTGAGACCGAAGGCGCCCGCCAGGACCGGCGGGGAGACCCCGGCGCCGGCCATGGTGACGTGCGCCGCGGCGGCCAGCGCCACGCAGAGCGCGGCGAAGACCACGGCGCGCAGTGCGCGGATTCGGTCGGTCATCACGATGACACTCATCGTCGCATTCGCCCCGGCGGGCCAGGACCGCGCCCTCGGGTATTGGCCGGTTCGGCCCCGTGAGAACATGCCCGGCCGCCCGGTCCCGGCTGCCCGGACGGGCAGTCGGCCAAGCGATCGGACGGGCGATCGGAGGGGCAGTCGACCGGGGCGGTCGACCGGGGGCGACCGGGGTCGGCCGGACCGCCGCCGCCCGGCCGGTGCACGGCCGTCGCGGGCCCCCGAGGGCGGCGCGCCAGAGGCGGTTCGTACGGTTGCCCGGCCCCGGCTTGTCCGTTCCGGCACGGGACCGCCGCCCGCGCCCGCCCGTACCGTCTGGGCACCGCGCGGCGCCGCGCCGCCGGTCGACGACGGCACGGGCCGGTGAGCACGGAGAGGCGGGCGGGCCGATGTACTGGCTGGTTCACGACTATCGCGAGGACGACCTCGCGGCGGTGGTCCACTTGATCGACACCACGGCGGAGCTCGGCCAGGAGTCGGTGTTCTCCCTGGCGGAGTGCATCAGCGCGCTGACCTCGCGCCAGCCGGCCGTGGTCGCCGTGCACCAGGGGGCGCCGATCGGTGCCGCGCTCGCCTGCGTGGCGGGCGAGCGCGCCTGGGTGATGCGGATCGCGATCGCGCCGGCCTGGCGCGGCCGGGGCCTGGCGAGTTCGCTGCTGCGCGAGCTGGAGCGCCGGCTGGTGGCCTGCCGGGTGCGCCGCGTCGCCTACGTGCTGCCCGAGGAGGAACTGCTCGGCGAGGGCCTGCACAACGCCGGCTACACCCGCCGCCCCGCGGCCGCCTACTTCGAGAAGGACGAGCCGCAGGCGGGTGCGGCGAGCGGACTCCTGGAGGAACTCGGCGGCCGGCTGCTGCCGGGCGACCTCTGGGCCAAGGTGGCCGGGATGGAGACCGAGAAGAACCTGATCGAGCGCCGGGTGGTGGCGCCGCTCGCCGAGCCCGAGCGGGCCGCCCGGCACGGTGTGCGCCCGCCGCGCGCGATCGCCCTGTTCGGACCGCCCGGTACCGGCAAGACCACCTTCGCCCGGGCGATCGCCTCCCGGCTCGGCTGGCCGTTCGTCGAACTGCTGCCGTCCCGGCTGGCCGACGAGGGCAACCTGGCGGCCGCGCTGCGCGACGCCTTCGCCCGGATCGGCCGGCTGGAGCGCGCGCTGGTCTTCATCGACGAGGTGGAGGAGATCGCGCCGCTGCGCACCGAGGGCGTCCAGGGCGGCATGCACGGCGTCACCAACGAGCTGCTCAAGCTCATCCCGGGGTTCCGGGAGGGCGAGGAACGGCTGCTGGTCTGCGCCACCAACTCGATCCGCTCGCTGGACCCGGCGTTCCTGCGCCCGGGCCGCTTCGACTACCTGATCCCGATCGGCACTCCGGACCCGGCCGCGCGCTCCGCCATCTGGTCCCGGTACGCGGCCGGCCGGGCGGACGTGGACCTCGACGCGCTGGTGGGGGCGAGCGAGCTGTTCACCCCGGCGGACATCGAGCACGCCGCCCGGGTCGCCGCCCAGGCGGCCTTCGAACGGGACCTCGCCGGAGCGGACCCTGCCGGAGCGGGCCCCCTCGGGGACGCCGTGACGGGGACGGACCCCGCCGCGACGGGGCCGGACGCCGCCGACGGGGCGAGCACCGAGGACTACCTGGCAGCCATCGCCCGGGCCCGGCCGACCGTCACCCCGGCGATGATCGAGGAGTTCGGCGCGGACATCACCTCGCATGCGCGCGTCTGAATATCGTTTCATCGCATGGTAGTTGCGGTTTGACACCCTGCCGGTCGGTGCTGACTAAATGTGGGCACCGACAGGACAGGAGGCCCGGCATGGGCACAGTGGCCGCGACGGACACCCCCGCCGTCGACCTCGCCGACCCCGGGTTCTGGCAGCTGCCCGCGCCGGCCCGGGCCGCCGCCTTCGCCGAGCTGCGCCGACTCCCCGGCCCGGTCTTCGTCGGCGAACGGGCCGGGGAGCGGGCCGGCGGCGCCAAGGGCGCCAGGAGCGGCAGGAGCGGCAGGAGTGCCAAGGGCGCCAAGGGCTACCACGCCCTGGTCCGGCACGCCGACGTGGTCGAGGCCAGCCGCACCCCCGCGGTGTTCCTCAGCGGTCCCGGGGTCACCACCCCCGAACCCGCCCGCTGGGTCCGGGCGCTGTTCGGCGACTCGATGGTCAACCTGGACGACCCCCGCCACGCCCAGCTGCGCCGGATCGTCTCCCGGGCGTTCACGCCGCGCCTGATCGCCCGGGTCGAGGACGACATCCGCCTGGTCGCCGCCCGCCTGATCGACCGGGTGGCACGGGACCGGCCCGAGGACTTCGTCACCTCGGTCGCCGCCGAGCTCCCCTTCCAGGTCATCTGCAACATGATGGGCATCCCGGAGGAGCCCCGCCGCGCGATCCTCGACCAGGTCAACCACGCCTCCGAGAACACCGGGGTGGCCCGGCCGCTGCGCAGCCGGATCCGGGTGCCCGGGCGCGGCCTGCGGGCGCTCGCCCGGATGCAGGGCATGGTCGCCGAACTCGGCCGGGAGCGGCGCCGCCGGCCCACCGACGACCTGATCTCCGCCCTGGTCACCGCCGACGTCGACGGCCGCCGGCTGACCGGCCGGGAGCTCGGCGCGTTCTTCTCCCTGCTGCTGGTCGCCGGTGTCGAGACCACCCGCAACGCACTGGCCCACGGCCTGCACCTGCTCACCGTCCACCCCGAGCAGCGGGCCCTGCTGCTCGGCGACCCGGACCGCCACCTCGGCGGCGCGGTGGACGAGATCGTCCGCCACGCGACGCCGATCATCCAGTTCCGCCGCACCCTGGCCGTCGACCACCGGCTGGGCGGCCCCGAGGGCCCCCTGCTGCGGGCGGGGGAGAAGGCGGTGCTCTTCTTCGGCTCCGCCAACCGCGACGAGAGCGTCTTCACCGACCCGGACGCCTTCGACATCACCCGCACCCCCAACCCCCACCTCGGCTTCGGCGGCGGCGGGCCGCACTACTGCCTGGGCGCGCACCTCGCCCGGCAGGAGATGAAGGTGCTCTACCGGGAGCTCTTCACCCGGCTGCCGCAGGCCCGCTCGGTGGGCGAGCCGGACCTGATCCCGTCCAACTTCGACCACCGGGTGCGGGCGCTGCGCTTCACGTTCTGACGCGGCTCCGCCCCCGTGGGCGGCTACCCGCCGGTCGGGATGCCGCGGTCGGCCTTCACCTGCTTCATGGTCAGGTGCGAGTTCACCTGGGCGATCCCGGGCAGCCCGGAGAGCACGTCGGTGATGAACCGCTCGTAGGCCGCGATGTCCGCCACCGCGATCCGCAGCAGGTAGTCCGGTTCGCCGAAGAGCCGGTGCGCCTCCACCACCTCGGGCAGCTCCGCCACCCGGTGTTCGAACTCGGCCACCGTCCCCCGGTCCTCGTGCCGCATGGTGATCGTCACGAAGGGCTGGAAGCCGCGGCCCACCGCCGCGCCGTCCAGCAGCGCCCGGTAGCCGCGGATCACGCCGTCCTGCTCCAGCTGCCGGACCCGGCGCAGGCACGGCGAGGGGGTGAGGTCCACCCGGGCGGCCAGTTCGGCGTTGGTGAGGCGGCCCTCCTGCTGGAGCTCGCGGAGGATTCTGCGGTCGATACGGTCCATAGCGCAATATTCTGCCAAACCACGGGCCGAACGGGCATGAAGTGGCCATCGTGTGCCGAGCCGTTCCGGCTACCTTCAGTGACCGTAGCGCCGGAACGAACACGACAGGTCACGACCATGGACACGCACGCCCTCCTCCTCTTCCTGGGGGTCGACCTGCTCCTGGTCTGCACCCCCGGCCCCGACTGGCTCTACATCGCCGCCCGCGGCCTCGGCCAGGGCCGCCGCGCCGCGCTGGTCGCCGTCGCCGGCGTCTGCGCCGGATACGCCGTGCACACCCTGCTCTCCAGCGCCGGCCTCGCCGCCGCGCTGCGGGCGGTGCCCGCCGCCCTGCCCGTGCTCCGGCTGGTCGGCGCCGGGTACCTGCTGGTGCTGGCGGCCGGCATGCTCCTCGCGCTGCGCCGGGGCGGGGCCACCGCCTTCGCGCAGGCACCGCCGCAGCCCACCGCCACCGTGCTGCGCCAGAGCATGCTCACCGCCCTGCTCAACCCCAAGGGCCTGCTGCTCTACCTCTCCCTGGTGCCGCAGTTCGTCGACCCGGCCGCCGCGCTGCCGGTCGGCGGCCAGGTGCTCGCGCTCGGCTCGCTCAACGTGCTGGCCTGCGCGGTCGTCTACGCCCTGGTCGCGCACGCCAGTGGCCGGCTGGGCGGCCGGTTCGGCGCCACCCCGCAGGCCGCCCGGCGGATGACGATGGTCTCCGCGGTGCTGCTGATGCTGGTGGCGGGCGTCACGGCGAGCGCCTGAGAACCGGAGCAGAATGCGGGCATGACAGAGCGTCCGCTACCCGCCACCCCGCCCGCCGCCGCCCCCGACGGCCCCACCGCGCACGCCTGGGCCGCCCTGGGCGGGCCCGCCGACCTGCTGGAGCGGGTCTCCTTCCACGGGCCCGAGGGCGTGCTGCCCGCCCGGCTGCCGGTCCGGCAGCTGGCCCGGGCCACCGTCGCCGCCTGCTCGCTGGCCGCCGGGGAGCTGTCCGCGCTGCGGTCGGGCGGCCCGGTGCCGGCGGTCCGGATCGACCAGGGCGCGGTGGCCACCGCCTTCGTCAGCGAACGCCACCTGCGGATCGACGGCCGCGCCCCCGTCAGCTTCGCCCCGCTCTCCGGCTTCTGGCAGACCGCCGACGGCTGGGTCCGCACCCACGCCAACTACCCGCACCACCGGGCCCGGCTGCTCACCGCGCTCGGACTGCCCGCCGACACCGGCCCCGAACCGCTGGCCGCGACGCTGCGCGAGCACCCGGCCGAGTGGATCCAGGAGAGCGCCTACCGGGCGGGAGCGCTCGCGGTGGCCGTCGCGCCGGCCGGCGGCCCCGCGGTCCCGCTGGTCGAGACCCGGGTCACGGACGGGGCCGCCGCCCGCCCGCTCGGCCCCGCCGGTCTGCCCGCCGAGGGCGTCCGCGTGCTCGACCTCACCCGGGTGATCGCCGGCCCCGTCGCCACCCGCACGCTCGCCCTGCTGGGCGCCGACGTCCTGCGGGTCGACTCGCCCCGGCTGCCCGAGGCCGAGGACGCCCACGCCGACACCGGCTCCGGCAAGCGCTCCACCCGGCTGGACCTCGCCGCCCCCGGCGACCGCGCGGTCTTCGAGGAGCTGCTGGCCACCGCCGACATCGTCGTCACCGGCTACCGCCCCGGCGCCCTGGACGCCTTCGGCCTGGCGCCCGACGCCCTGCTCGCACGGCGCCCCGGCCTGGTCGTCGCCCAGCTCCACGCCTGGGGCCGGACCGGCCCCTGGGCCGGGCGCCGCGGCTTCGACAGCCTGGTCCAGGCCGGTGTCGGCATCGCCGTCACGGAGGCCGGCGCCGACGGCCGCCCCGGCGCGCTGCCCGCCCAGGCGCTCGACCACGGGACGGGCTACCTGATCGCCGCCGGCGTCCTGCGCGCCCTCACCGAGCAGCGCACCGGCCGCCCCGGCGGCCGCCACCTGCGCTTCTCGCTGGCCGGTACCGCCTCCTGGCTGCAGCACGGCATCGGGCCCGCCGCCCCCGGCCCGGCGGCCGCGCAGCCCTACGACCCGCAGCGGTGGCTGACCGAGGCGGACTCCCCGTACGGGCGGCTGCGGTACGCGCTCCCGCCGATCGGCTACCAGGGCGGCCCCGCCGACTGGTCCCGCCCGCCGGGCCGCTGGGGCACGGACGCGCCGGCCTGGAGCTGACGGGCGGCCGCCGCCGGGGAGCTGTCGGCGGCGGGTGGCAGGATCCCGGTATGACCGCGCACGCGAGCGACTACGCCTGGCTCGGCTCCGGGGAGTTCGCCACCCTAGCGCCCGCTGCCGGGCGTCCGCCGGGGCGCGGGGCCGCGGCCGTCAGACGCCGGAGGGGATCTCCTTGGCCCGGCTGCGGACCTGGAAGGCGGTGATGATCTCGATCAGGCCGAGGAACAGCAGCCAGCACCCGGCGAGCACCGTCAGGGCGGTGATCGAGCCGACCGGCCAGACCATCAGCAGCACACCGGCCACGGTGTTGGCCGCCCCGGCGAAGGCCTGCCAGCCGCGCGCCGGCATGTCGGCGTCCGAGATCGCGGCGACGAGCTGGGTGATGCCCCGGAACAGCCAGCCGATGCCGATCCAGAGCGCCAGCAGCAGGAGCGACTGCACCGCGCTGCGGAAGCACAGCAGGCCGAGCAGGACGCAGAGCGCGCCGCTGATGAAGGCCAGCACCCGCATCGCGGTGGTGACATGGGTGCCGAAGGCGGCGACCAGCTGCACGATGCCGATGACCAGCAGGTAGAGGCCGAACAGCACGCCCACGACCATCAGCGTCTGCTTCGGCCAGGCGAAGACGATGATCCCGAGGGCGAGCGAGACGAGCCCGGCGAGCAGCAGCACCTGCCAGGCGGCCTTGGCGAGCATTCCGAGCGGGCCCCGGACCGGCGAACCGTCGGGGGTGATGATCGGGGAGACCACGGTGGTGTACTCCTGGCGGCTTGGGAGGGGCGGAGGACACTCCTGACGATCGTCGCGGGGGCGGCGCACCGCCCGTCGGGTTCGCCCGTCCGGGGGACGGAACTGATGTCCCCCTGATCGGGATGAACCGGCACGACCCGGAGGACCCGGGCGGCGTCCGGGTGGTCGCCGTCCGGCTCGCCGCCAGGCCGCACCTCTGCACCTGGAACCACGCCGACCGCACCTGCCGCCCCGAAGCGGGTGACCGGATCGTGGCCGCCGCCGGCCGCAGCGGGCTCGCCGGGCGCAACACCCGTGTGGTGGCCGAGGACTGACGGACGGGCGGGGGCGGCGGGTGCCGACCGGCCGCCGCCCCCGCCCGTGCCGGATCAGCGGTGGGTGAACTCCGGCGGGCGCTTCTCGGCGAAGGCCGCCATGCCCTCCTTCTGGTCCGCGGTGGCGAAGGTCGCGTGGAACAGCCGGCGCTCGAAGCGGACGCCCTCGGCCAGGGTGGTCTCGAACGCCCGGTTGACGCTCTCCTTCATCATGATCGCGGCGGGGGCGGACATCTGCGCGACCGTCTCCGCGGTGGCCAGCGCCTCGGCGAGCAGCTCGCCGGCCGGGACGATCCGGGAGACCAGGCCGGCCCGCTCGGCCTCCTCGGCACCCATCATCCGGCCGGTCAGGCAGAGTTCCATCGCCTTGGCCTTGCCGACCGCGCGGGTCAGCCGCTGCGAGCCGCCGATCCCCGGGATGACCCCGAGCTTGATCTCCGGCTGGCCGAACTTCGCGGTGTCGGCGGCCAGCAGGATGTCACAGAGCATCGCCAGCTCGCAGCCGCCGCCGAGGGCGAAGCCGGCCACCGCCGCGACGACCGGCTTGCGCAGCTCGCCGAGCCGGTCCCACGGGCCCAGCCAGTCGTCCAGGTAGACGTCGGGGAACGCGTTGCCCTGCATCTCCTTGATGTCGGCGCCGGCCGCGAAGGCCTTCTCCGAGCCGGTGATCACCATGGCGCCGATCTCCGGGTCCCGGTCGAACGCGGTGGCGGCCGCGACCACCTCGTTCATCAGCTGGGTGTTGAGCGCGTTCAGCGCCTTCGGCCGGTTGAGCGTGATCAGCCCGACCCGCCCCTTGCGCTCGACCAGGATCGTCTCGTAGGTCTCGGTCATCGCCGTTGACTCCCATTCCGCTGCTCGGCACCACACCGGGTGCGTCCTGACCACCCAACGATCTACGACGGGCCCCGCCTCGCGCCAGTCTTGCCATGCGAGACGGTGGTCACGGGCTCCGGCGTCCGGCGGGTCGGCTCCGGCCGGGGCCGGTCCGCCGCCCCGGCCGGTCCGACGGCGGTCAGGCCAGGCCGAGTTCGTCGCCCTCGCGCGGGGCGAAGAAGCGGTCGACCTCGGCCGCGGTGACCCCGGCCGGCTCGGCCGGGGACCAGCGCGGGGCACGGTCCTTGTCGACCACCTGGGCGCGGATGCCCTCGACGAGGTCCGGCGTGGTCAGCGCGTGGCAGGAGATCCGGTACTCCTGGTCGAGCACCGCCTCCAGGGAGGGCAGCGTGCGGGCCCGGCGCAGCGCGGCCAGGGTGACCTTGACGGCGGTGGGGGCGTTGCCGAGCAGCTGTTCGGCGGCCTCCTTGGCCTCCGGGACGCCGCAGCCGAGCAGCCGCTCGACAATCTCCTCGACGGTGTCGGCCGCGTAGCAGGCGTCGATCCACTGCCGCCGGTCGGCCAGGGCGGCGGGCGGTGCCGGGGCGGCGTGGGCGGTCACGGCGGCGGTGAGGCCGGCGCCGGTCAACCCGGCGCTGCCCGCCAGGGCGGCGAGCAGCGCGGGGATCCGTGCGGTGGGCACGAAGTGGTCGGCGAAGCCGCAGTACAGGGCGTCGCCGGGGCCCATCGAGCCCGAGGTGAGCCCGAGGTGGAGGCCCGACTCGCCCGGGGCGCGGGCCAGCAGCAGGCTGCCGCCGACGTCCGGGACGAGGCCGATCCTGGTCTCCGGCATCGCCACGACGGACCGCTCGGTGACGATCCGCACGGCGCCGTGGGCGGAGAGGCCGACCCCGCCGCCCATGGTGATGCCGTCCATCACCGCCAGGTACGGCTTCGGGTAGCGGGCGATCAGCGCGTTCAGCCGGTACTCGTCGCGGAAGAACGCCCGGGCGCCGGCGCCGCCCGCTTTGGCATCGTCGTGCAGGGCCCGGATGTCCGCCCCCGCGCAGAGGCCGCGCTCACCGGCGCCGGTCAGCACCACGGCGCGCACCGCGTCGTCCGCCGCCCAGCCGTCCAGGGCGGCCCGCACGGCCCGGATCATGTCGTGGGTCAGGGAGTTGATCGCCCTCGGCCGGTCGAGCACGATCCGCCCGACGCCGCCGTCCCGGTAGGCCTGTACCTCTGCGCTCATCGGGCCCGCTCCCGTTCGTCGTCGCTGTCCGTCGTGGAGAACTCCGCCGTCACCGTACCCCCGGCGGGTGGCCGCCCCGGCGGCCGGGGACGCGGCGCTGCGTGCCGGAGGCGGCGCCGGGTGTCCGGCGCCGCCTCCGGGGCGTTCCGGCGGCCGTGGTGCCGGCCGCGGTGGGGTTACGCCACGACCCGGCCGGTCACCTCGCCGAAGCCGACCACGGCGCCGTCGCGGCCCGGGGCGGTGGCGGTGATGACGACCTCGTCGCCGTCCTCCAGGAAGGTCCGGACGGTGCCGTCCGGGAGCTTCAGCGGCTCCTCGCCGTTCCAGGTCAGCTCGATCAGGGCGCCCCGGGTCCGCGGCTCGGGGCCGCTGACGGTGCCCGAGGCGAAGAAGTCCCCGGTGCGCAGCGAGGCGCCGTTGGCCGTCAGATGGGCGAGCTGCTGCGCGGCGGTCCAGTACATCGAGGCGAACGGCGGGTGGGAGACCGGGTGCCCGTTCAGCCGGACCTCCATCGCGAGGTCCAGGCCCCACGGCTCGCCGCCGCGGTCGTCCAGGTAGGGCAGCGGCTCGACGTCCCGGGCGGGCGGGGCGACCCGGGCGTGCTCCAGGGCGTCCAGCGGCACGATCCACGGCGAGACCGAGGTGCCGAAGGACTTGCCGAGGAACGGGCCGAGCGGCACGTACTCCCAGGCCTGGATGTCGCGCGCGGACCAGTCGTTGACCAGGCAGACGCCGAACACGTGCTCGCGGAAGGCGTCCAGCGGGACGGGCGTGCCGAGCGCGGACGGCGTGCCGACCACGAAGCCGACCTCCGCCTCGATGTCCAGCCGGCGGGTCGGTCCGAAGGACGGCGCCGGGTCGGCCGGGGCCTTGCGCTGCCCGTGCGGGCGGACCACCTCCGTCCCCGAGACCACCACCGTGCCGGCCCGGCCGTGGTAACCGATCGGCAGGTGCTTCCAGTTGGGGGTGAGCGGCTCCGAGCCGGGGCGGAAGATCCGGCCCAGGTTGGTGGCGTGGTGCTCGGAGGCGTAGAAGTCGACGTAGTCGGCGACCTCGAACGGCAGGTGCAGCTCCACCTCGGCCAGGGGCAGCAGCAGCGGCGAGAGCGCCGCCCGGTGGGACTCGTCGGTGAGCCAGCGGGTCAGCGCCGCGCGCACCTCGGTCCAGACCGGACGCCCCGCGCCCAGCAGCGGATTGAGGCTCTCGGCGTCCAGCAGGACGGACGGCTCCCGGGCCGCGCGGGCGGCGGCCCCGGCGTCGAGGACGAACTCCCCGACGCGTACGCCGATCCGCCGCCGGCCCGGCCGGTCGGCGGCGGTGAAGACGCCGTACGGCAGGTTGTGCACGCCGAACGGCGAGTCCTGGGCGCTGGCGAGCCAGCTGCGGGGGGTGCTCAACGGTCCTCCTGGGGCATGGGACTGGGCGACAGCAGGCCGAGCCCGGCCAGGTCGTCCAGGGGTTCGGCGACGCTGCAGGTGCCGAACGCGGTGAACGAGTTCCTGATCACCGTAACCTGACGGTCGGTCAGTTCGCCGACCGCCTTGGCCAGCACGGCGCCGGAGCGCTCGGCCAGCACCTCGGCGGCGGCCGACCGGTCGGTCTCCTGTGCGGCCAGCAGGACGTTCAGGAAGCCGTGGTGCTCGAAGCCGGTGACCGGATCGGTGTGCCGGACGGCGTGGTGCAGCCCGGCGGTGCACTTGTACGGCAGGCCGCGCTGCGCGCAGCCGGTGAGGAAGCGGGCCAGCTCCTCCTCGTCGGGGAAGGCGCCGGCCACCACCCCGCCGGTGCGGAACTTCGCCCGGTACGGGCTGTCGACCAGGACGTCCAGGGCGTCGCCCAGCGCGTCGCCGCGCAGCAGTTCGCGCGGCAGCTCCACGGCGGCCGGGACGTCCGGCGGCAGCAGCAGGTCCAGCGCGGCGACCGCCTCGCCGGCGTCCCGGGTGGCCAGCTCGACGCCGGCCACCTCGAACGGCGCGGCGGCCTCCAGGGCCGGGCCGAGCTCCGCACTGCCCCCCGGCAGTACGAGCCCGACCCGCAGCGGCCCGGTGTGCCGGGCCGGGTCCGCGGCGGCCGCCAGCTCGCCGAGCCGGCCCGCCCCGCAGAGCAGCGGGCCGACCGCGGCGGCGTACCAGGCGCTGCGGTGCGCCCGGTGGGCCGGCACCGCGTCGGCGAGCGGCAGGTTCCCGGGCGGGAACACGGCCGCGTCGTCGAAGAGGTCCCGGAACAGCTCGGGGATCGCGCTCATCGCGCGGGCCCCCGACCGGCCCAGGTCCACGCGTAGTTGCCGTCCTCGGAGGCCCGGCCGCCCTCACCCAGCTCCAGTGGCCGGAAGGTGTCCACCATCACCGCGAGCTCGTCGAAGAACTCCGCGCCGATGCTGCGCTCGTACGCCCCCGGCTGCGGGCCGTGGGTGTGGCCGCCGGGGTGCAGCGAGATCGAGCCCTGGGCGATGCCCGAGCCCTTGCGGGCCGCGTAGTCGCCGCCGCAGTAGAACATCACCTCGTCGCTGTCCACGTTGGAGTGGTAGTAGGGGACGGGGATCGAGAGCGGGTGGTAGTCCACCTTGCGGGGCACGAAGTTGCAGATCACGAAGCCGTTGCCCTCGAACACCTGGTGCGCGGGCGGCGGCTGGTGGATCCGGCCCGTGATCGGCTCGTAGTCCCGCACGTTGAGGACGTACGGGTACAGGCAGCCGTCCCAGCCGACCACGTCGAACGGGTGGTGCGGCACGGTGTACCGGGTGCCCGCGACGCCGTTCGGGCCGCGGTGCTTGACCAGCACGTCGACGTCCGTGCCCTCGACGAGCAGCGGGCCGGCCGGACCGCGCAGGTCCCGCTCGCAGTACGGCGCGTGCTCCAGCAGCTGGCCGTACTTGGAGAGGTAGCGCTTCACCGGGGAGATGTGGCTGTTCGCCTCGATGCAGTAGGCGCGCAGCGGCTCGTCGCCGGCCGGCACCCAGCGGTGCGTGGTCGCCCGGGGGATGACCACGTAGTCGCCCTGGCCGACCTCCAGCGTGCCGAAGACCGTCTCGACCGTGCCGCCGCCGGACTCCACGTACACGCACTCGTCGCCGAGCGCGTTGCGGTACAGCTCGCTCGGGGCCCCGGCGGCGACGTACGAGATCCGCACGTCGCCGTTGCCGAGGACGAGCCGGCGGCCGCCCACCACGTCGGCGGACTTCCACTCCTGGCCCGCGAACAGCTCGTGCAGCTTGAGGTGCCGGGGGAGCAGGGGGTGGTTGGGCACCGTCGACTGGTCCGGCAGCTCCCACGGCACGGCGTCCACGACGGCCGAGGGGATGCCCCGGTGGTAGAGCAGCGAGGAGTCCGAGGAGAACCCCTCCTCGCCCATCAACTCCTCGTAGTACAGCCCGCCTTCGGGGGTGCGGTGCTGGGTGTGCCGCTTGGGCGGGATGCTGCCCAGCTGCCGGTAGTACGCCATCGTCCTGCTCCTCCTGGCCCGTTCGCCGACTGGCCCGTTCGCCGTTCTCGCTCCGATCGGGGGTGCTGATCAGAGGTTGCCGCGGCGGTCCTGCTCGCGCTCCAGGGATTCGAAGAGCGCCTTGAAGTTGCCCTTCCCGAAGCCGAGCGAGCCATGCCGCTCGATGAACTCGAAGAACACGGTCGGGCGGTCGCCCTGCGGCTTGGTGAAGATCTGCAGCAGGTAGCCGTCCTCGTCGCGGTCGACCAGGATGCCGCGCTTCTTCAGCTCCTCGACCTCGACCCGGACCTTGCCGATCCGGGCGCGCAGCTCCGGGTCGTCGTAGTACGAGTCGGGGGTGGAGAGGAACTCCACGCCGTTGGCGCGCAGGATGTCGACGGTGGAGAGGATGTCGTTGGTGGCGAGCGCCAGGTGCTGGCAGCCGGGGCCGCCGTAGAACTCCAGGTACTCGTCGATCTGCGACTTCTTCTTGGCGATGGCCGGCTCGTTGAGCGGGAACTTCACCCGGTGGTTGCCGCTGGCGACGACCTTGGACATCAGCGCGGAGTACTCGGTGGCGATGTCGTCGCCGACGAACTCGGCCATGTTCACGAAGCCCATGACGCGGTTGTAGAAGCCGACCCACTCGTCCATCCGGCCGAGCTCGACGTTGCCCACCGCGTGGTCCAGGGCCTGGAAGAGCCGCTTCGGGTGGCCGGCGGTGCGGGCCACCCTGGTCTCGGCGGCCACGAAGCCCGGCAGGTAGGGGCCGTGGTAGCGGGAGCGGTCGATCAGGGTGTGCCGGGTCTCGCCGTAGGTGGCGATGGCGGCGCGGCGCACGGTGCCGTTCTCGTCGGAGACGTCGTTCGGCTCCTCCAGCACGGTGGCGCCCTGGGCGCGGGCGTGCGCGATGCACTTGTCGACGTCCGGCACCTCCAGGGCCAGGTCGACGACGCCGTCGCCGTGCCGGCGGTGGTGGTCCAGCAGCGGGCTGTCCGGGGCGACACCGCCCTTGATCACGAAGCGGCAGGAGCCGGAGCGCAGCACGAAGGCCTTGCGGTCGCGGCGGCCGGTCTCCGGGCCGGAGTAGGCGACCAGCTCCATGCCGAAGACGGACTGGTAGAAGTGGGCCGTCTGGGTGGCGTTGCCCACCACGAACACGATGGCGTCCTGCGCGGTGACAGGGAACGGGTCCGTGGCGGGGTCGTGCTCGACGAGGCCGACGAGGCGGCGGAGCTGCTCGGCGTCGAGACCGGCCTCGCGTTCCTCGGGGGTCAGCTCAAGGGCGTGGGACTGCGGGGTCATCGGTCGTTCCTCCACATTGAGGCCTCGGCATTGAGGCATCCGCTTGAGGCGGCCGCACCGCTGGGTGGGTGGTGCGGCTGAGCGGAGAGCTTGCTCCTGTCGGGGTGGTTGGGCAACAGGTCGGGATTTCACTGTTCAATGTGTACAAGCTGGTCAGGAAATGGCCGGTCCGGCTGCACAAAATGCCTGGTCGTCCGGGATGGTTCGCGAGAGGTCTGTACGGCGGTCGATCGGGGCCGGTCGGGCCGGTCGGGGCTGTTCCGGGGGTTCGGTTCGGGTCGGTGGGGTTGCTCACGGGGTGGCCGGCGGGCCGGCCGGCAGGTACCGCAGGAACCAGTCGCGGGCCAGCTCGGCGACCCGGTCGAGCGTGCCCGGCTCCTCGAAGAGGTGGCCCGCTTGCGGCACCACCGCCAGTTCACTCTCGCAGCGCAGCCGCGCCCGCGCCTGCCGGTTCAGGTCGATCACCCGGCCGTCCAGGCCGCCCACCACCAGCAGGGTCGGCGCGGTGACCTCGGCCAGCCGGCCGGGACCGGTGAGGTCGGGCCGCCCGCCCCGGGACACCACGGCGCGGACCCCCTCGCCCAGCGCGGCGGCCGTCGTGAGCGCGGCGGCCGCGCCGGTGCTGGCCCCGAACAGCCCGAGCGGGAGAGCCCGCTCCCGGCCCTCCAGCAGCTCGGGCAGGAGCCCGGCCACGGCGGTCAGCCGGGCCCCGAGCAGCTCGACGTCGAACACCTTCCGCCGGTCCGGCTCCTCGTCCTCGGTGAGCAGGTCGAACAGCAGGGTGGCCAGGCCGGCCCGGTTCAGGGCGGCGGCCACCCGGCGGTTGCGCGGGCTGTGCCGGCCGCTCCCGCTGCCGTGGGCGAACACCACCACGCCGGCCGCGTCCGCCGGGACGGTCAGCCGGCCGGCCAGCCGGACACCCGCGACCGGCAGGACCAGCTCACGGTCCACCCCGCTGCCGGGCGCCCCGGCGCCGTCCTGGGCGGGCGCGGCCCGCGCCTCGGCGAGGTGGCGCAGCACCTCCTCGTCACCGGTCTGCGAGAAGTCGCCGTAGAACTCGCCGATCGCGAAGAACGGCGACGGCGTGCCGACGCAGACCAGCTCGTCCGCGATCCCGGCCAGCCGGTCCGTCCAGTCGTCGGGCGCCACCGGAACGGCCAGCACCACCCGGGCCGCCCCCCGGGCCCGGACGATCACGCAGGCGGCCCGGGCCGTGGAGCCGGTGGCGATGCCGTCGTCCACCACGACCACGGTGCGGCCGCGCAGTTCCTCGGGCGGGCGCCCGCCCCGGTAGCGGCGGGCCCGCCGCTCCAGCTCCGCGCGCTCGCGCAGCTCGACGTCGGCGAGCTGCCCGGGCGTGACGCCGACCAGCCGGATCACCTCGTCGTTGAGCACCCGGACGCCGTCCTCGCCGATCGCGCCCATGCCCAGCTCGGGCTGGCGGGGCACCCCGAGCTTGCGGATCACGCAGATGTCCAGCGGGGCGCCGAGCGCGGCCGCGACCTCGGCGGCCACCGGGACCCCGCCGCGCGGGAGGGCGACGACGACGGTGCCGGGGCCGCGCAGGTGGCCGAGCAGTGCGGCCAGCCGGCGGCCCGCGTCGGTGCGGTCGGTGAAGTGGGTCCGGGTGCGGTGCATGACGCGGCCTCCGGTTCCACCGTACGTCGGCGGGTGGCGCCGGGGGCGGGCCGTTCCCGCCTCCGGTGGCCGGTGGGTGCCCCGCGCCGCACGCCGTCGCCCCGGCGGCCGGGATCCCCGGGGCGACCGGCACGAAGGACGGGACGCTCGGCAGGGATCCGGTGCACTACCTGCTCCCCTACCTGCGGGCCCGGAGCCGGGAGCGGTCATAGCGCCCGCGCGCCCTGAGCTGCCCGTTCCGCGCCCGGCCCTTCGCGGTCCCGCCCCTTCGCGGTCCTGCCCGCGCCCGGCCTGTCCCGGTCCTGCCCCGGCCCGTCCCGGTGCCGCCCCGGCCCGTCCCGTGTGCCGACCGGGCCGGGACGGGCAGGGCGGCTCAGGCGCCCGGGGCGTCGGGCGGGCCATCGTCGAGATCGGAGAACCCGGGAGGCCGGAGCAGTCGCAGCAGGAGCGGGAGGTGGATCGCGATGGGCGGCACCACCGTATTCGACCGTCGGATCCAGGCCGGACCGGCCGGCATCCCGCTGGCGGTGCGCCGGGGCGACGGTTCCTGGGCCGAACTCGCCGAGCGGACGGCCGCGTTCGGGGCCGATCGGTTCCTGCTCGTGACCGACGGCGCGGCACCCGCCGACCACCTCGCCAGGGTCCGCGCCATGGCCGCCGCGCAGGGGCCGTGCACCGTCATCGACCTGCGGTCCGCGCCGCTGCCGGACCGGCCTGCCCCGGACGAGGGCACCGGTGGCCGCACCGTCGTGATCGCCCTCGGCGGTGAGCGGGCCTGCGCCGTCGCGGCCGACCTACGGCTGCCGACCACCCTGGCGGCTGCCGTCGGGCCCGCGCTCGCGCTGCGGTGCCCGCCTCCCGAGGCCCGCGAGCTGCCCGACCGGACGGCGCCCGGCCTGGTCTGGGTCCGCGGCGATGTGCTGGCCGACCGGCCCGCCGCGGAGACCAGGGCGGGCGTGATCGGCGTGATCCGGCACGTGCTCGCCGTCTGCCCGGCGCAGTACGAGGCGCTCGCCGAGGCCCTCGGCCCCGAGGCGAGCTACTCCGAGCGCACCGTCGCCGGCTTCCTCGCCGTCTGCGCGGACGCCCGGGCCGCCCTGGTCTGCTTCGACCCGTTCGAGACCGGCCCGGCCCTCGCCCTGGGCTACGGGCGGCGCCTCGGCACACTGGTTCGCCGCCTGGCCGGCCACCCCTTCGCGCCCGGCGACGCCGAGGCCCTGGGACTCCTGCTCGCCGCCCGCCTCGCGGTCCGGCTCGGCCTGCTGGACGCCGCCGGAGCCTGGGCTCACCGCGAACTGGTCGCCCGCAACGGCTCGGTGACCGGCCTGCCCGGCGGTACCGACGTGGCGGCCCTCGCCGACGCGCTCGGCGCGGCCCTCGCTCCCGGGCCCGGCCTGCTGCTGCTCGCCGGTCTCGGGCGGCCGTCCTGCGTGGACGGCCGGCTGCTCACGCCGGTGGAGGCCGCGCCGGTGCGGGCGGCGGTGGAGGGGCTCGGTCCGGTCGGGGTGCCGTCCGGTCGGGTCGCGGAGCTCCTGCCGGTCACCGGCTGAGCGCGGGGTCCCGGTGCGCCGCACCTCCGGACCGGGCGGGGCCCGGGCAGCGGGCGGGAGCAGGACGGGACACGGTCACCGTGCGACCGGGACGACGGGCGGCACACCGTGGAACGGCAGGGCGGACCGGACCGGGCCGCCGCCGACCAGAAGGAGTCACCGCCATGACGGGCACCGTCATCACCGACCTCCGCCGACGCGGCGCCGTCGACCCCAGCCGCGTGCTGACCGGGCCGCTGCGCGCGGTCGGACTGCGGTGGCTCGACCCGGGCCGCACGACCGAGGTCATCGCGGAGGGCGTCGAGCACGCCCTCTACGTCACCGCCGGTTCGGGGACGGCCACCGGCCCGGCCGACGACGCCGAGGAGGCGCCCGACGCCGGGTTCCCGCTGGTCGAGGGCACCGCGCTGACCTTGCCGCTGGGCGGGCGGACGGTGCTCACCGCCGGCACGGCGGGGCTGGAGTTCTTCCAGGCCGTCCTGGCCGTCGCCGGCCGCCCGGCCGGGCCCGAGGCCCCCGGGCCGTCCGGCGGACGGCGGCGCGCCGACGGCCACGCCGGGGACCGCCGCGCAGCTGACGGTCCGGGAACAGCCCGTCCGGACCGGCCCCCGCGCCCCCGGCGGTCCGCCGATCCGGAGCACCCCGAGCAGCCACAGCACCCCGAGCAGCCACAGCACCCCGAACAGGCACAGCACCCCGAGCACCCCGAACATCCCGAGCGCCCCGAACGTCCCGAGCGCCCCGAACGTCCGAAGGGAGGCGAGTCACGGTGATCGTCACCACCGCCGCAGGCTCCGCCGCCGTCATCCTGGGTCCGAACGGCGAACGGATCCGCCTCCGCTGCCTGGCCCGCCGCTCCATGCTCGCCAGTGCCTGCGAGTCCTTCGACCACCTGCGGCTGAGCCCCGGCGCCCACCACACGCTGCCGGGGCAGGCCGGGACCGAGGTCGCCCTCCATGTGCTGCGCGGCTCCCTCCTCGTGGGGCAGTCGCCCGGCGAACCGAACCACCTGGCGGTCGACGGCGACCTCCTGCTGGCCCGCCGGGGCACCCCGCTCCAGCTGGAGGCCGGACCACTGGGTGCCGAACTGCTCTGCCTCACCCTGGCCGCGGCCCCCCGCGCCACCGCCCGCCCGGCCCCGGCCCGGCGGCGCACCGAGTGGCGTACCCGCCCCTGACCCGCCCCGAACCCGCCGGCCCTCCCGGCCCGGGTGCTCCGCTCCGGAGCGCCCGGGCCGGACGGCTGTCCCGGCCCCACGCCCGCAGGTGCACCCCCGGCCCGCGCCGGGGCCGCCCCACGTGCGCGGGGCCGTACCGCGTCCGGTCCTGCGTGGGCCGCCGCCCCGTTCGCCGCCCTGTCCGCCGTCCCGTCCGAAGTCCCGGAGTGGGACCGGAACGGGACGGCGGGCCCATGCGCCCGGGGCGGCGGCCCGCGCAGGGTGGAGGAAGAACGGCCGACCGGCCCGAACCGGTCGGAAGTCGAAGGATCTGGAGCATTTCCCATGGCAACGAACACGGCAACGAAGACGTTCTGCGTCGCGTCCGTACTCGTCGGCCTGGCCGCGGCAGCCGTCGTGTGTCGGAACGTCGTCGACGGCGCGGCAACCACCCCCGCCCCTTCGCCCAAGCGCGGTGGGACCACGAACAGGTGCAAGCCCGGGGAGAAGGACTGCAAGGGCTGAGGCGGCGTCCGTCCCCGTCCCCCTGAACCCGTCGCCGCCCCCGGTGCAGCCCGCACCGGGGGCGGCGGCCGTTCCTCATGCCGTGCCCGCGCCGCCCTTGGACGGGAAGCGGGGGAGCACGGCCCGCACCCGGGTTCCGTGTTTCCGGGGCAGCGGGGCGACCGTGCAGCTGCCGCCGATCTCGGCGGCCCGGTCGGCCATCGACCGGACCCCGACCCCGCTCCCCTCGCCGTCCGCGGGCTCGGGCCCGGCGTCGCCGTCCGCCTCCCGCCGGTAGCCGACCCCGTCGTCCTGCACGGTCAGCGTCAGCGTCTCGTCGTCCACCCGGACCACCACCTCGGCGCGTTCGGCGCGGGCGTGCCGCAGGACGTTGTTCAGCGCCTCGGCGGTGATCCGGTAGACGGCCACCTCGACGGCGGCCGGCAGGGGCGGCAGGGGGTCGGGGGTCACGGTGGCGTCGACGGCGAGTCCGGCGCCGCTGAAGGTGAGCGCGAGGTGCTGGACGGCCCGGGCCAGCCCGAACTCGCCCAGCGGGGCGGGCCCGAGGCGGTCGGTGATCCGCCGGACCTCCTTGATCGCCAGCGCGAGGTCGCCCGAGATTCCGGTCAGCGTCCGCGCCATCTCCCCGCCGGTGTCCCCGGCCCGAGCCTCCTCCCCGGAGGCCCCGGAGGCCCCGGCGGCCCCGGAGACCCCGGTGGCCCCGGAGGCCCCGGCGGCCCCGGCGGCCGCCGCCGAGGCGACGTTGTCCACCCGCAGGCGGAGCCCGGCCAGCACGGGGCCGAGCCCGTCGTGGATGTCCCGGCGCAGCCAGCGCCGCTCCTCCTCCCGCGCCGCGACGATCTGCGCCCGGCTCGCCTGGAGGTCCTCCTGCAACCGCAGCGAGGCGACGGCGGGCGAGACCTGGTCGGCGAGCGAGCGCAGGATGTCGATGTCGCCGGCCTCCAGCCGCTCCTCGCCCTCGCGCAGCCCGACCGTCAACTCCCCGATCGTCGTGCCGTGGTGGACCAGGGCGAAGGCCTGGTCCGGTCCGTCCGTCCGGCCCACGGCGGCCAGCGGGCGGCGGCCGGCCCGGGTGGTGACGCTCAGCGCGACCCCGGGCAGCCGCAGCTCCTCCGCGACGGTCCCGCACAGGACGGCCGGCAGCCGCTCGGGGTCCACCACCTGCCGGACGCGTCCGGCCAGGGTGCGCAGGACCTGGTAGGGCTGGGCGCGGTCGCCGTAGTAGAGCCGGTCGATCACCCCGACCGCCCATCGGGCGGCCCGGGGCAGGGCGGCGCCGAGCCCGAACACCAGGGCGATCAGCGTCAGCCCGGCCGCACCCCGGCCCGGGACCAGCCAGCCGGAGAGCACGGCGGCCACCACCACGAACAGCGTGGTCAGCCCGGTGGCCAGGAGCAGTCCGGTCAGTACCGACCGGGCCGCCCGGTCGAGCCGCCAGCCGCCGTCGCGGATCACCAGGTGGGCGACGGCGACCGCCCAGACCGCGCCGGCGGCCGTGAACAGCCCGTAGCTGAGCCAGTAGTCGTTCTGGAAGCTGCGGTTGTAGTAGTCCTCCAGCCCGGCCCAGAGCAGGTAGGCGCCCAGCATGCCCGCCACGTGCGCCCGGTGGGCCGGGTGCTGCGGCCGGGGCGCGCCGTCGCGGCCGCGCTCCGGACGGGGGGAGGGGCGGAGCAGCCGGACCAGCAGGACGGCGGCGGCGAAGCCGACGAACAGGAAGTTCGCCGGTTCGTAGAGGCTGTCCAGGTGGTCGGCGATCGAGTCGAAGAACCGGGCGGGCGCGCCGTCGGCGAGCGGGTTCGGCCGGCCGTACGAGGTCGCGTGGCCCAGGAACGACAGGCCGTCCGGGATCTCCCAGAGCGCGACGGCACCGATGTAGAGCCACCACCGGCGGTCGGTGAGCCGTCCGTACGGGAGCCAGAGCGGCAGGACGTAGAACAGGGTCTGGCTGATCGTGTTGCAGACCGACCGCAGCACCGCCATCGCCCCCGCGAGGCGCGGATCGGAGAGTTCCACCCAGACGGGCGCCCCGGCGGCGCTGGGCAGCATCGAGGTCAGGGCGTAGACCAGCATCACCCAGCCGAGCGGGCTGCCCGGGCGGTGGGCGTGCAGCAGCATCCCGGCACCGGCGGTGGGCAGTGCGTAGAGCAGGATGGCGAGTTGGTCCCGGGGGCGGTCGACCCCGGGCGTACCGAGGTGGACGAGCACGTAGCAGGTCCAGAGGGTGGCGACGGCCAGGCAGAGGGCCGTGCAGGCCGCTGCGGCGGCGAGCTGCCGTTGGGCGGGCGTCCGGCGGGCGGAGGGCCCGGTGGCAGTCCGCGGCCGGGTCGGGATCACCGTGATCATGGCACCGCCTCGCAACGGGCTCGGGAGAGGTCCGGCGGCAGCCGCGCACCGGGCACCATTTCAGTCTCGACCGCCCGCCGTCCCGGGCGCATGGGGCAGCGGTCTCGTCCGCGGCACGGTGGTCCGTCGCCGCACGGCGATCCGCGCATGTCACGGAAAGTCACTCCCTCATCGCTGGTAGTGTCGGCCAGGTGGACCAACAGCACCCCGTCGAACCGCCCGCCCCGCAGCCGGACGATCGGCCCCGGGCCGCGCCGCCGGGCGCGGGCGACGGCTCCGGCGCACCGGGAGCGCCGTCCGGCCCGGGCGGCGGGCAGGTCCCGGAGGCCCCCGGGCCTTCGGGCGAGGAGCGGGAGGACTCCTCCGTCCGGGTCCTGATCGTCGACGACCACCCGCTGTTCCGGGAGGGCCTGAGGGCGGCGCTGGAGAGCGCCGAGGGGATCGCCGTGGTGGCCGAGGCGGAGCGGGTCGGCGAGGTCGCGGCGGCCGTCGCCCGCAGCCGCCCGGACGTGGTCGTGATGGACCTCTCGCTGCCGGACGGCTCCGGGCTGGAGGCCGCGCGCCGGCTCGCCGAGCGGCAGCCGTCCCCGCCGGTGCTGATGCTGACCATGTCGGACGACGACGGCAGCCTGCTCGCCGCGCTCCAGGCGGGCGCGCGCGGCTACCTGGTCAAGGGGGCCGGCCGGGAGGAGGTGCTGCACGCGGTGCGGACGGTCGCGGCGGGCGGGGCGGTGTTCGGCGCGGACGTGGCCGGGCGGATCACGGCGCTGCTGGCGGGCGCCCGGCTGCGCGAGGCCGGGCAGCTGTTCCCCGCGCTCACCGCGCGCGAGGCGGAGGTGCTCGACCTGGTGGCGCGCGGGCTGGACAACCGGCGGATCGCCCGGGAGCTGGTGGTGGCGGAGAAGACGGTCCGCAACCACGTGACGCACATCTTCGAGAAGCTGCACGTCGCCACCCGGGCCGAGGCGGTGGCCCGGGCACGCGACATGGGCCTCGGCGACGGCTGAGGCGGCCGGCACCGGGGCGGGCGCGGGGGCGGGGCACGGAGCGGACCGCCGCCCCGCGCGCCCGGGACGCCAGGAAGCCGAGGATGCGGGGGAGGAGGCCCACATGAGCGAACCGGTTCCGGCCACCGGCGCCCGGCAGGCCGGTCCGACCCGGGCGTACTGGGTCTGCGCGGCGACGCTGCTCTCCGGCCTCGGCTGGGTGCTGCTGGCCCTCGTCCACCAGGACGCCCCGTGGACCGACGCGTTCCTGCTCCACGACGGCCAGACGGTGCTGCTCGGCTTCGGCTTCGCGCTCTCCGGGGTGCTCGTCCTGGCCCACCGGGCCGGACCGGACGCCTCCGCGCCGGGCGCCGTCGGCGGTCCCGGCCCCACCGACCCCGGCCGCACCGACCCCGGCCGGACCGCCCCGGCCGCCGCCGTTGCCCCCGGACTCGGCCTCGGAGTGGTCCTGCTGGCCGCCGGCTTCGGCGGCTGCCTCTCCCGCTTCGTGCTGTTCGCGGCCAGGACGGCCGGGGCCGGCCCGGTGGCGGAGGCCGTCGGGGCGGCCCTGCTGCTCGCCTCCGTCACCCTGTTCGTCTTCCTGGCCATCGCCCTGCCGCTCTGGCTCCCGGAGGGGCGGCTGCCCGGCGGCCCCGCGGGCCGGGCCTTCGTGGTCGTGGTGGCGCTCTGGAGCGCCTGCCACGCCTGCGTGGTCCGGCTCGGGGCGCCGCTGCCCTACTTCGGCGACGTCCTCGTGCCGCAGGGCGAGGGGCTGCCGCTGGACGAATGGCGGGTCACGCCGGTCTCCTGGGCGCTCGTCGCGGTCAGCCTGACGGTGGCCGCGGTGCGCTGGCGCCGCTCGGACCGGCCGCACCGGGCGGTCGCGGCGGTGCTCGTCCCCTACCTGATCTGGCTGGTCACCACCAACATCGCGCTCAGGCTGGGGGGCTCCGAGAGCATCGCGGCGGTCGCCTACTTCACCGGCTCGGCGCTGTGGATGCTCGGCGCGGTCGGGTACGGCTTCACCCGGGACCGCTCGCGCTACCTGGACCGGGCGACCCGGCGGATGCTCAGCGTCCTCGCCCTGACCGCCGTGCTGATCTCCGGCTACCTCGGCATCGCGCTGCTGCTGCGCCGCGCGCTGCCGCAGGCCAGTACCGCCGGCGCCCAGCTCCTCGCGGCCGGGGCGCTCGCCATCGGGGGGTTGATCGGCCCGACCACCCGCTGGGTGGTCCGCGCCGTCGACCGGTTCTACTACGGCGAGCGGGCCCGCCCGTACCAGGTGGTGCGCGCGCTCGCCGAGCGGCTCAGCCGGGCCGTCAGCCCCGCCGACGCGCCGCCGCTGCTCTGCGAGACCGTGGTCGGCGCCCTCGGCCTGCCCGGGGCCCGGGTGGTCCTGCACACCAGCAGCGGTCCGCACGAACTCGCCTCGGTGGGCACCGTCGGTCCCGACAGCCAGGTGTTCCCGCTCAGTTACGAGGGCATGGTGATCGGCGACCTCTGCGCGCCGCCGCGCGCCGGGCAGCCCGTGCTGGACGCCCAGGACCACGAGGTGCTGCGGTTCCTCGCCGACCAGGCCGCGCCCGCCATCGCCTCGCTGCGGATGTACGAGGAGGTCCAGTCCGGCCGGCGGCAGATCGTGCTGGCCCGGGAGGAGGAGCGGCGCCGGCTGCGGCACGACCTGCACGACGGGCTCGGGCCGACCCTGTCCGGACTGCGGCTCGGCATCGACACCGCGCGGGCCGCCGTCCCCGAGGACTCCCCGGCCGCCCGCTCGCTGCGCGCGGTGTCGGCCGGGATCGGCCAGGCGATCGTCGAACTACGCCGGATCACCGAGGGGTTGGCGCCCGCCGCGCTGGCCGGCCAGGGCCTGGCGGAGGCGCTGCGGCGGCTGGTCGCCGGACTGGACGGGGAGCGGGTCCGGCTCAGCCTGGAGCTCGACCCGGACCCGCCGCCGGCGCTGCCGGCCGCCGTCGAGGTGGCGGTGCTGCGGATCGGCGGCGAGGCGCTGAACAACGTGCTGCGCCACGCGGGCGCCACCGAGGCCCGGTTGACGCTGCGGGTCCGCCCGCACGAGGTGGTGGTCGAGGCCCGGGACGACGGCCGGGGCTTCCCGGCGGCCCCCGCGGACGGCGGCGAACCCGGCGCCGCCGAGCAGGACGCCGCCGGCCGCCCCGGTGTCCACCGGGCCGGCTCCGGGCTCGGGCTGCGCTCGATGGCCGAGCGCGCCGAGGAGTTGGGCGGCGCCTTCACGGCCGTGAACCACCCCGGCGGCGCCCTCGTCCGGGCGGTGCTGCCCCGGATGCCGGTCGTGTCCGAAACGACGGCCCCGACCACGGACGGAGCCGACCGCCCGCGGCGGGCCCCTTGACGGAAGCCGGGGTTGGCCCAATCATCATGGTCGCGTCAACTTCGCGGCTGTGCCCCCGCTGTCACCGCTCCCCGACCGGGCTGTCCCGGCCGGTAGCCCCGTTCCCGGCCGGACCCCAACCCGGCCGCCCCTACGACCCGATGGCCCTCCGCGAGGCTGTGCGCTTCCGTTCTGCCCCATCAGAATCTGGAGCCTCCATTGACCGAGCGCGCCTCGCGGCGATCCCGCCTGCGCCGATCCGCCCTGTCGACCGGGGCGGTCGTCACACTCGCCGCCGCCCTGTTCGCCCCCGCCGCCGTCGCGGCCCCCGCCACCCCGGTGGCACCCGAGGCCCCCCGGGCCGTCGCCGCCGCCCCCGACATCCCGGTCGCCAACGTCAAGGCGCACCTGGCCCAGCTGCAGTCGATAGCCACCGCCAACGGCGGCAACCGTGCCCACGGCCGTACCGGCTACAAGGCGTCGATCGACTACGTGAAGGGCAAGTTGGACGCGGCGGGCTTCACCACCGCGCTGAAGACCTTCACCTACAACGGCTCGACCGGCTACAACCTCATCGCCGACTGGCCGGGCGGCGACACCTCGCACGTCGTGATGGCCGGCGCCCACCTGGACTCCGTCACCGGCGGTCCGGGCATCAACGACAACGGCTCCGGCTCGGCCGGCATCCTGGAGACCGCGCTGGCCGTCTCCCGGGCCGGCCTCCAGCCCACCAAGCACCTGCGGTTCGGCTGGTGGGGCGCCGAGGAGTACGGCATGGTCGGCTCCAAGAACTACGTCAACAGCCTTCCCGCCGCCGAGCGTTCGAAGATCGACACGTATCTGAACTTCGACATGATCGGCTCGCCGAACCCGGGCTACTTCACCTACCGCTACGACTCCGCGCTGGACGCGCTGTTCCGCGACTACTTCGCGGGCATCGGGATCAGCACCGAGCAGGACTTCGAGGGCGACGGCCGCTCCGACCACGCCCCGTTCCAGGACGCGGGCATCCGGGTCGGCGGCCTGTTCAGCGGCGCCGACTACACCAAGACCGCCGCCCAGGCGGCCAAGTGGGGCGGGACGGCCGGCCAGGCCTTCGACCGCTGCTACCACTCCTCCTGCGACACCAGCGCCAACATCAACGACACCGCGCTGGACCGGATGACCGACGCCATCGCGTACGCCGTCTGGGCGCTCTCGGCCGGCACCACCACGCCGCCCACCGGCACCGTCTTCGAGACCACCACCGACGTCCAGATCCCGGACTACGGCGCCGCGGTGACCTCCGACCTCGCCGTCACCGGCCGGACCGGCAACGCGCCCGCCGCGCTCCAGGTCGCGGTGGACATCAAGCACACCTACCGCGGTGACCTGGTGGTCGACCTGGTCGCGCCGAACGGCACGACGTTCCGGCTGAAGAACTCCAGCGGCAACGACTCCGCGGCCAACGTCCAGGCCACCTACACCGTCGACGCCTCCGCGGTGCCGGCCAACGGCACCTGGAAGCTCAAGGTGCAGGACATCGCGCGCCAGGACACCGGCTACGTCGACAGCTGGAAGCTCACCTTCTGACGAAGGCGCGCGAGGACGTGGGCGCGCGAGGACGTAGGCGCGCGAAAGGGGGGGTGCCGGCCGCCGCCGGCACCCCCGTGCGGCGCAGGTTACGGCTGCATCTCGTACGCGCCGGACAGCGCCTCGACCATGGACCACACCTTGGCGGCCCGCTCGCCGTCCGCGACCGGGCGGCGGACGTTGGCCAGCGCCCACGCCGCCTGCGCCTCGGTGGTCGAGGCCTTCCCGTGCAGCTCGGTGGCGTGCTTCGAGAAGTCCCGCACCAGCGCGTCGAAGACCTGGTCCAGCAGCCCGGCGTCCAGCCCGGTCAGCTCGGCCTGCTCCAGCACCAGCTGGCCGTAGACGATCAGTGCGAAGAGCTGGCCGATCTCCAGCAGGAAGTCCAGGTCGGCCTGCTGCGCCTCGCTCGGCGCGTCGGTCAGCAGCAGGTCGCAGAACCCGTCGGCCTGCTCGCGGAAGCGGGCCACGTTCGGCAGGTGCGCGAAGGCGTCGTAGGCCTTGCGCCAGTCGTGGAAGCGGATCGCGCCGAGGCCGCGGGCCGGGCCCTGGCGGAACAGGAACTCGTCGTCGGCCGCGTCCAGCCGGGTGGGCACCGGCGCGTAGTCGGCCGGGTTGAAGAGGTAGTTGCCCATGAACTTGAGGATCAGCGCCAGGTTGACGTGGACGGTGCCCTCCAGCTTCGGCAGGCCGCGGATGTCCTTCGCGGCCTTGTCGAAGTAGGTGTCCGCCTCGAAGCCCTTGGCCGCGATGACGTCCCACATCAGGTCGATGACCTTCTCGCCCTCGGTGGTGACCTTCATCTTGGTCATCGGGTTGAAGAGCAGGTAGCGGCGGTCCTCGGGCGAGGCGGTGCGGAAGTAGTCCACCGCACGGTCGGAGAACAGCTTCATCGCCACCAGGCGGGCGTACGCGTCGGTCAGCTCGCGCCGCACGTGCGGGAAGTCGGTGACCTTCTTCCCGTACAGCACCCGGTTCTGGGCGTGCGTGACGGCCTCGTACATCGCGTGCTCGCAGATGCCGACCGAGGCCGTGCAGAGGTTGAACTTGCCGACGTTGACGGTGTTCAGCGCGGCGTCGAAGGCGGCCTTGCCGGTGTGCAGCACGTCCTCGGCGCGCACCGGGTAGTCCTCCAGCCGGAACTCGCTGACGTACATCTGCGCGTTCACGACGTTCTTGACCAGGTGGTACGCCTCGTGGCGGCTGTCGGCGGCGAAGAAGACGTAGCCCTCCGGGCCGTCGACGTCCGAGCGGCGGCCGAAGACCGAGACCAGGCCGGCGACGTTGCCGTTGCCGATGTAGTACTTGGACCCGGTGGCGGTGAAGCCGCCCTCGCCGTCCGGGGTGAGGATCATGTCGGTGGAGTAGATGTCGGCGCCGTGGCTGCGCTCGGAGAGCCCGAACGCCATCACGTGACCCTCCGCCAGGAGCTGGGCGGCGCGGGCCCGGACGGCCTCGTTCCCGCTCTGCCAGACCGGCCCCAGGCCGAGCACGGTGACCTGCCAGGTGTACCAGTAGCCCAGCCCGTAGAAGCCGAGGATCTCGTTCAGCTCGGCGATCCGGGCGGTGTCCCAGCGCTTCTCCGGGTCGGCCGAGGAGGGCGTCAGGAACTCGGCGAACAGGCCCTCCTTCGCCGCGAATTCGAGGAAGTCGGCGTACCAGCTGCGGTCGATGTAGGTGTCGATCAGCGCCTTCTTGCCGCGGGACTCGAACCAGTCCACGGTCGCGCGCAGCAGTCGGCGGGTCGGCTCGTCGAACTGCGCGGGGTCGTACGTACGCGGGTTGAAGAGCATCACGGGCTCCCGGGGGTCGAGGGTGGTGATCGGATGGGGCGTGGAGTTCTCGTCCGTCGGCGGAGCCGGGGGGTTCAGGCCCCGGTCCGGTCGGCGGCGAGGCGGTGCAGGGTGGCGAGCACGTCGTCCAGCCAGGCGAGGGTCATCCGCTCGTACTCGATCCCGCCGCGCAGCACCACGTGCTGCAGCTGCTGCCGGGCGTCGAGGGCGGCCGGGTCGGGGAAGTCCCGCTGCTCGCCGTGCAGGTAGCGGGCGAGCAGGGCGGCATGGCTCTCGCGGTGCCGCTCGACCTCGGAGAGCAGGGCGGCCGGGTCGTCGAAGGCGGCCGCGCGGATCTTGACCGCCAGCTCGTGCCGGACGGTCTCCGGCTCGACCGGTTCGCGCAGCCAGCCGGCCAGCGCCGCCCGGCCGGGACCGGCCGCGGAGTAGACCTTCTTGTCCGGCCGGCCGTCCTGGGCGACCTCCTCGGCGGAGATCCAGCCGTCCGCCTCCATCCGCCGCAGCACCCGGTAGATCTGCTGGTGGGTGGCGGTCCAGAAACGTCCGATGGAGCGGTCGAACCGCCGGGCCAGCTCGTAGCCGGAGCCGGGCTGCTCCAGCAGCGAGACGAGGATCGCGTGCTCCAGTGCCATGGCGGCATCCTGCTATGCAACGAGTTGCATAGGCAAGGGCGCTCCGGCCGGGTGAGACGCAGCTCACCGCGGTGCGCGCCGGGTGTGGGCGGGGAGGTTAGCTTCTCGGGCGAAATGGTGCAAAGCGGTAGATCGGCGCCAGAATGGTACTGGGCTTGCGCCCTCCGTGTACCGGACCTAGGAGGTGGTATCGGTGTCTACCCAGATTCCGATGGGCATGGAGCACCATCCGGACATCGTCGAACTGCGTGAACACTACGAGCGGGTCACCCTGACTCCGCGCGCCCAGGCCGTCGAGGCCCTGGCTGTCCTCGCAGGTCTGTTCCTGGCGGCCTCGCCATGGATCGTCGGCTTCACCGCCTTCAGCACGCTGACCGTCACCTGCCTGATCGTGGGTCTCGCCTACTGCGTGCTGATGGCCGGGTACGGCTCAGCGTACGAGCGCACCCACGCACGGGCCTGGGCGGCGACCCTGCTCGGTGCCTGGACGATCATCTCGCCCTGGGTGGTGTCCGGAGCGGTCGACCGCGGGAAGAACATCGTGACCTGCATGATCGCGGGTGCCGTGATGTTCCTGCTGGGTCTCGCGGCGATCTCGATGGCCACCATCACGTCGAACGGTGCGTCGATGCGACGTGGCCGGGCCGGCCGGGCCGGCCGGGCCGGGGGCTGACGCCACCCGGTAGTCCGGAGCCGGGGTGCGGGCGGTGAGGCCGCCGCCCGCACCCCGGCGCACGCCGTTCGGCCGCTACGGCCGGGGGCCGGCCAGGGACGGGCGCCCCCGCCGCGTGGTCACGGGCGGGTCATCCGCAGCACGTCGAGGGCCTCGTCCAGCTGCTCGCGGGTGAGCTTGCCCTGCTCCAGGTAGCCGCGCTCCAGCACCACCTGTCGGATCGTCTTGCGCTCGGCCAGCGCCTGCTTGGCGACCTTGGCGGCCTCCTCGTAGCCGAGGTAGCGGTTGAGCGGGGTGACCACCGAGGGCGAGGACTCGGCGTACTCGCGGGCCCGTTCGACGTTGGCGGTGATGCCGTCCACCGTGCGGTCGGCGAGCAGCCGGGCGCTGTTGGCGAGCAGCCGGACCGACTCCAGCACGTTGCGGGCGATCACCGGGAGCATCACGTTGAGCTCGAAGTTGCCGCTCGCGCCGGCCACCGTGACGGTGGTGTCGTTGCCGATCACCTGGGCCGAGACCATCAGCACCACCTCCGGCAGCACCGGGTTCACCTTGCCCGGCATGATCGACGAACCGGGCTGGAGGTCCGGCAGGTTGATCTCCCCGAGGCCGGTGCGCGGGCCCGAGCCCATCCACCGCAGATCATTGGCGATCTTGGTGAAGCCGACCGCGACGGTGCGGAGCTGACCGCTCAGCTCGACCAGGCCGTCCCGCGCGCCCTGCGCCTCGAAGTGGTCCCGCGCCTCGGTCAGCGGCAGGTCGGTGGCCCGGGCGACCTCCTCGATCACGGCGGCGGCGAAACCGGGCGGGGTGTTGATGCCGGTGCCCACCGCCGTCCCGCCGAGGGGCAGTTCGGCGACCCGGGGGAGCGTCGCCAGCAGCCGCTCCCGCCCGTGCCGGACCTGCGCCGCGTACCCGGCGAACTCCTGGCCGAGGGTCACCGGGGTGGCGTCCATCAGGTGCGTCCGGCCGGACTTCACCACCTCGGAGAACGCCGCGGCCCGCCGCTCCAGGGCCTCCGCCAGGTGCTCCAGGGCCGGGATCAGGTCGTGGGTGACGGCCGCGGTGGCCGCGATGTGGATCGAGGACGGGAACACGTCGTTGGAGGACTGGCTGGCGTTGACGTGGTCGTTCGGGTGGACGGGGCGGCCGAGCCGCTCGCCGGCCAGGGTGGCGATCACCTCGTTGGCGTTCATGTTGGAGGAGGTGCCCGAGCCGGTCTGGAAGACGTCCACCGGGAACTCGTCGTCCCAGCGCCCCTGGGCGACCTCCTCGGCGGCGGCCGCCACGGCCTGCGCCGTCTCCTCGTCCAGCACCCCGAGCCGGGCGTTCACCCGGGCCGCGGCGGCCTTGATCCGGGCCAGCGCGGCGATGTGGGCCCGCTCCAGCCGCTGGCCCGACACCGGGAAGTTCTCCACCGCCCGCTGGGTCTGCGCCTGCCACTTGGCGGCGGCCGGCACCCGGACCTCGCCCATCGAGTCGTGCTCGGTCCGGAACTCCTGCTGCTCACCCATGACGCGCTGCACCTCCTGGTCGGCCCCGGCCGGGTCTGCTCCCCGACCGGCTGCGGTCTGCGCAGACGACAGCCGCGCAGGGGCCCCCGGTATTTCCGCGCCAGGTGGGGGAACCGGCCGACCTTCACTCGAAGGAGTGAAGATCGCGACCGGCCGGCCCGAGCGCACCGGTCCGCTTCGTACGCTCGTGCACGCACCGGCTTCACACACCCGTGCAGGCACCGGGGGAGACGATCACCGAGCAGGGGGCGGACATGGCGGCAACACGGCGCGACCGGGACGGGCTGAGCAGGCGGGAGCTGCTCGGCGCCTCGGCGGCCCTCGGCACGGCCGGCTGGCTGCTGCGCGGCACGATCGGGCCGGACAGCGCGCGGGCCGCCGTCCCGGTGCCGCCCGAACTGCCCGTCGGCACCGAGCTGTACCAGCGCGTCTACCAGAACTGGTCCGGCGAGGTCCGCACCGACCAGCTCTGGACCTGTGCCCCGCGGACCCCCGAGGAGGTCCCGCCGCTCGCCGACTGGGCACGCGCCCACGGCTGGCGGCTGCGCGCCCAGGGCTACCGGCACACCTGGGCGCCGCTCACCGTCGCCGACGACACCCCCGGCTCCGCCCGCGTCCTGCTGCTGGACACCACCCGCCACCTCACCGCGCTCACCGCCGACTCGCCGACCACCGTCCGGGCGCAGACCGGCGCCACCATGGAGAGCCTGCTCGCCCACCTGGCCGGCCGCGGCCTCGGCGTCGCCAACTGCCCCGCGCCCGGCGAACTCACCGTCGGCGGCGTGCTCGCCATCGGCGGTCACGGCACCGCCGTCCCGGCCGCCGGCGAGCTCCGCCCGGACGGCCACGGCTACGGCTCGGTCAGCAACCAGGTCGTCCGGCTCACCGCCGTCGTCCACGACCCGGCCACCGACCGCTACGCGCTGCGCACCTTCGAGCGCTCCGAGGCCGACAGCGCCGCGTTCCTGGTCCACCTGGGCCGGGCCTTCGTCACCGAGGTGGTGCTCCGGGCCGGCCCGGACGTGCCGCTGCGCTGCGTCAGCCGGCTGGACATCCCGGCGACCGAGCTGTTCGCCCGCCCGGGCACCCCGGGCGGCATCTTCGGCCGCCCGCGCACCCTCGCCGACTTCGTCGACCGCGCGGGGCGCGCCGAGGTGATCTGGTTCGCCTGCACCGAGTTCCCCTGGCTGAAGACCTGGAGCGTCGCGCCGCAGCGCCCGCTCGGCTCCCGCACCGTCGACGAGCCCTACAACTACCCGTTCTCCGACAGCATCCCGGAGCCGGTCGCCCGCCTCGCCGGCCAACTCGTCGCCGGAGCCTGGGGGTCGGCCCCGCTCTTCGGCCAGCTCCAGTACCTGGTCGCCAAGGTGGCCCTCACCGGGGACCTCACCGACGTGCTGCTCTCCGGCGGGGTGCTCCGCGAGCTGCTCTCCGGCGAACTCCTCACCCACCTGCTCGCCGGCGGCCTGCGCTCCGACCTCTGGGGCCCCTCCCGCACCCTGCTGCAGTACGTCCGCCCGACCACCCTGCGGGTCACCGCCAACGGCTACGCCGTGCTCGCCCGGCGGGCCGACCTCCAGTGGGTGGTGTCCGAGTTCGCCGCCTACTACCGGCAGTTGCTCGCCGAGTACCAGGCGCGCGGGGAGTTCCCGGTCAACGGCGCGGTGGAGATCCGGGTCACCGGCCTGGACGACCCGGCCGCCAGCGGCGTCCCCGGCGCCCGGCCGCCGCTGCTCTCCGCCCTGCGCCCGCGCCCCGACCGCCCCGACTGGGACACCGCCGTCTGGCTGGACGTCCTCAGCCTCCCCGGCACCCCCGGCCTGCACCGCTTCGCCCGCGACCTCGAACGGTTCCTGCTCCGGACCTTCGACGGCACCCGGGCCGGTCTGCGGGTCGAGTGGTCCAAGGGCTGGGCGTACACCGAGGACGCCGCCTGGGCCGACCCGGACGTGCTCGGCCGGGTCGTCCCGGCCAGCCTGCGCGACGGCGGCGGCCCCGGCTGGGACGAGGCGGTCGCCGTACTGGACCGCCACGACCCGCACCGGGTCTTCGGGAACGCCTTCCTGGACACCCTGCTGACGGTCTGACGCCCGGGCCCCGGTCCTCCGCCGACCGGGTCCTACACGTGCTCCATGACCATGACCGCGACGGTGTCCGGCGCGAGGGCGCGGAAGATGTGCGGGGCGTCCCCGGGGTAGCTGACGTAGTCGCCCGGGTGGAGTTCGACCGGCTCCGCCGGCGGGCCGACCAGGGCCCGCCCGGCGCTGAGCACCACGTGCTCCACCGTGCCGGGCATGTGCGGGTCGGAGGCCCGGGCCTCGCCCGGCTGCGCCTCGATCCGGTAGACGTCCCGGCGGGCGTTGGGCGGGCAGGAGGCCAGCAGGGTGGCGGCGTAGTCGGCCCGCTCGGAGTGGGTGACCGGCCCCTCGCCGGCCCGGATCACCCGCACCACCGGTCGCGGCGGGTCGACCAGCCGGCTGAACGGCACGTCCAGCGCGACGCCGAGCGCCCAGAGCGTCTCCACGCTCGGATTGCCCGCGGCCGATTCCAGCTGGGAGAGCGTCGACTTGGCGATCCCGGCCCGGCGGGCCAGCTCGGCCATGGAGAGACCGGCCCGCTCGCGTTCGCGCCGGATGGACGCGGCGATCAGCCCGATCAGCTCCGAGCCGGCCGCGCCCGGCCCCCCGGCTCCGTCGCCCGCGCCGCGGGACCCGGTGTTCGCACTCATCCGCGTTCGCTCCACACGTCCGGGCGTTCGCCTTGACGAACGACAGCCTTCGGGTTCACTCTACTGGACATGCGTTCGCTCCTCCGAACACTCGACCGTGCCACGCTGCGGGACATCGCCCTGGTCTGCGTCGCCGACGCCCTGGTCGGCGCCTCCTTCGGTGCCATCAGTGTCTCCGGCGGCCTGCCGCTCTGGCTGCCGATCGCCATGTCGGTGTTCGTCTTCGCCGGCGGTGCCCAGTTCGCCGCCGTCGGCGTGGTGCTCTCCGGCGGCGGCGCGCTCGCCGCCGTCGCCACCGGCCTGGTGCTCAACGCCCGACTGCTGCCCTTCGGCTTCACCGTCTCCGACGTGCTCGACGGCCCGTGGTGGCGGCGGCTGCTCGGCGCCCAACTGCTCACCGACGAGTCGGCGGCCTTCGCCCTGCTCCAGTCCGACCGGCGCCGGCGTCGCGCCGCGTTCTGGGTCTGCGGCGTGGCGCTGTTCGTGGTCTGGAACGCCTCCGTGGTAGTCGGCGCGCTGGCCGGCGGCCTCATCGGCGACACCGGCGCCCTCGGCCTCGACGCCGCCTTCCCGGCCGTCCTGCTCGCCCTGGTGCTGCCCTCGCTCACCGACCGGCGGACCCGGGCCGCCGCGCTGGCCGGAGCCGTGGTCGCGGTCGCCGCCACCCCGTACCTGCCGGCCGGCCTGCCGGTGCTGCTGGCCCTGCTCGGCCTGCTGTTCGCCGGGCCGGGGGCCGGCCGGCCGAACGCTCCGGAGCCGGCCGCCCCGAGCACGGCTGCCCAGGGCCCCGCCGCGCCGCGCCCCGCACCCGCCGCCGAGGGAGTCCACTGATGCCACTGCTCGCCGTCCTCCTGCTCGCCGCCGGCACCTACGCGTTCCGCCTCGCCGGCCCGGCCCTCGGCGACCGCTTCACCCTCTCCGACCGGCTGCGCCACCTGCTCGCGGTGGCCGCCGCCGTCCTGCTGGTCGCGCTGGTCGCCACCGGCGCCCTCACCCAGGGCCACGGCTTCGCCGGCTGGGCCCGGCCGTCCGGCGTCCTGGTGGCCGGGCTGCTCGCGCTGCGCCGTGCGCCGTTCCCGCTCGTCGTGGTGGCGGGGGCCGCTACCACCGCGCTGCTGCGGCTCTGCGGAGTCGCCTGAGACGGGCGTCCGGACCGGCCGGCTCAGCCCTGCGCGGCGTTGCCCAGGCGCTCCTGCTGGATCTCGGGCCGCTCGCTGTCCCAGAGCAGCTCCCACACCCGGAACACGCAGTGGTAGTCCCGCATGCTGCCCTGGGAGATCAGCAGATAGGTGTCACCGTCCCGGAGCAGGGTGCGCCGGCGGCTGTTGAACGGGTGCTGCGGGGTGTACGACGGGACGAGCCGCCGGAGTTCGGCGAGCGCCTCCTCGCGGCTGCCCTCGGTCTCTGCCAGCACCTTGGTGCCCCAGATCCGGTCGTTGCCGACCCCTTCGGTCTCCTGGACGACCAGTGCCCAGCGCGTCATGCCCCACCCCTCGTTCGGATTCCCGTCCGCCCCGCTGAAACGATCATCCTAGGGGGTGGCGGTCGGGAGGAGTCCGCCGGACGGGGAGGGCCCGTCAGGTGGCGGCGGCCGGGAGGGCCTTGAAGAAGACGGTGGTCGGGTGGAGTTCACCCGCCGGGTCGGTCGCGTAGCCGGGAATGGTCCCCACCCTGGTCCAGCCCGCCGCCCCGTACATCCGCTCGGCGGGGCTGCCCGTCTCGGTGTCCAGCACCAGCAGCCGCAGGCCGTGCCCGGTGCCCGCCGCCTCCAGCGCCGCCAGCAGCCGCCCGGCCAGCCGCTGGCCGCGGTCCGCCCGGCGGACCATCAACTTGGCGACCTCGCCGCGGTGCCGGCCGTTCGCGGTGACCGCCGGCCGCAGCTGGACCGTCCCGGCGATCCGGCCGTCCGCGTCGGCGCGGGCCACCCAGAGCAGCAGTCGCCCGGCCTCGACCTCGGGAGCCAGCGCCCGCCACCAGGCGGTCGCCTCGGCGGGGTCGAGCGGGGCGAGGAAGCCCAGCGAGGAGCCGTCCGCGACGGTGTCCGCCAGCAGCGCGGCCAGCTGCTCCGCCGAGTCGAGCAGCGCGTCCGCCGTCAGCCGTTCAATTGTGTACATGCTCACTCCCTCGCCCTCGTCCGGAGGCCCGCTCCGTACGGAATACTCGCCGGTACCCGCCGCGGCCGACACCCCTTCTCCGGCCCGGCCCGGTGCCCGCCGAGACTACAAGGAGCTGCCATGGCGAAGCCGACCCGGATCGACCCGGCCGACCTGCTCGCCGTCGGTGACCTGCTGACCGACGAGGAGCGGCTGATCCGCGACACCGTGCGGAAGTTCGCCGACGAGCGGATCCGCCCGCACATCGGCGACTGGTTCGAGCGCGGGGTCTTCCCGGCCCGCGAACTCGCCCCCGAACTGGGCGCCCTCGGCGTGCTCGGCATGCACCTCGACGGCTACGGCTGCACCGGCTCCACGGCCGTCGCCTACGGGGTCGCCTGCATGGAGCTGGAGGCCGCCGACTCCGGCCTGCGCAGCTTCGTCTCCGTCCAGGGCTCGCTCGCGATGCGCTCGATCCACGCCTACGGCTCCGAGGAGCAGAAGCGGCGCTGGCTGCCGGGCATGGCCGCCGGCGAACTCATCGGCTGCTTCGGCCTCACCGAACCGGACTTCGGCTCCGACCCGGCCAACATGCGCACCCGGGCCCGCCGCAGGGGCGGCGACTGGGTGCTCTCCGGCTCCAAGATGTGGATCACCAACGGCAGCGTCTCGGACGTCGCGGTGGTCTGGGCGCAGACCGAGGACGGCGTCCGGGGCTTCCTGGTCGAGCCCGGCACCCCCGGGTTCACCGCCACCGACGTGCACGGCAAGCTGTCGCTGCGCGCCTCGGTCACCAGCGAGCTGGTCTTCGACGAGGTCGTGCTGCCCGCCGACGCCGTGCTGCCCGGCGTCACCGGACTGCGCGGGCCGCTCTCCTCGCTGGGCGAGGCCCGCTACGGGATCCTCTGGGGCACCGTCGGCGCCGCCCGCGACTGCTACACCACCGCCCTCGACTACGCCGGGAGCCGGGTGCAGTTCGAGCGCCCGATCGCCGGCTTCCAGCTCACCCAGCAGAAGCTGGTCGAGATGATGCTGGAGGTGGAGAAGGCGTACCTGGTCGCCCTGCGGATCGGCCGGCTCAAGGACGAGGGGGCCGCCCGCCCGGCGCACATCAGCTTCGGCAAGCTCAACAACGTGCGCGCCGCGCTGGAGATCGCCCGCAGCGCCCGGACGGTCCTCGGCGCCAACGGCATCACCACCGAGTACCCGGTGCTGCGGCACGCCAACAACCTGGAGTCGGTGCTCACCTACGAGGGGACGAGCGAGATCCACACCCTGGTCCTCGGCGAGGCCATCACCGGGGAGTCGGCGTACCGCTGACGGCCGCCCAGGGGCCGCCGCCCCGGCCCGCCGCCCGGAATCCGGTGGCCGGGCCGGCGGCGGCCCGGCTACCGTCGGCTCCCATGAACGGACCGACCCCCACCCCCGCGACCACCACCCTCTGGCGGCCCACCGGGCCCGAGGAGCTGGCCCTGGTCGAGGCGGCGGACCGGCGGGCCTGGCCGCCCCGGCTGCCGGACCAGCCGATCTTCTACCCGGTGCTGAACGAGGACTACGCGATCCGGATCGCCCGGGACTGGAACGTGCCCGCGTCCGGCGTCGGCTACGTCACCCGCTTCGAGGTCGACACCGCCTTCCTGGCCCGCTACCCCGTCCGGCAGGCCGGCGGCCGGACCATCCTCGAACTCTGGGTGCCCGCCGACGAGCTGGCGGAGTTCAACCGGCACATCGTCGGCCGCATCGAGGTCGTCCACGAGTTCCGGCCGCGGCCGTGACGGCCGTACCGGGCGCGTCCGTGCTGCTCACCCCGGCCCGGCAGACCGGGACGACCGTCCTGCTCGCCGAGGCCGCCGCCGCGCGCGGCCTGCCGACCGTCCGGCTCACCGGTCCCGATGTCCTCGACCGGCTCGCCGGGTGCCCGGTCCACTGGTTCGGCGGCCCGCTCGCCGGCGCCCGGATCGCCGACCGGCTCGGCCTCGCCCTGCTGGAACCGGCGGACGACTGGCTGGCCCGGCTGCCCGAGGAGTTCACCGGCCGGCGGATCGAGCTGACCACCCTCGCCGAGGCCTGGACGCTGCGCGGCCCGGCCTTCGTGAAGCCGCCCGCCGACAAGTCCCTCCCGCCGGCCGTCTACGCCGACGGCTCCCGGCTGCCCCGGCACGGCGAGCGGATCGGACCGGACACGCCCGTCCTGGTCAGCGACCCGGTGACGTTCGGGTCCGAGTACCGGCTCTTCGTCCTGGACGGCGAGGTGGTCGCCGGCAGCCGCTACGCCCGCTTCGGCCGGCTGGACCCGGGGCCGGTGTCCGAGGAGGCCGTCGGCTTCGGCCACCGCCTGCTGGCCGCCGCCGGGGACGGCCTGCCCAGCGCGGTGGCGCTGGACGTCGGCCCGCTGCTCGACCCGTACGGCCCGGCCGAGCGCTGGGCCGTCGTCGAGGCGAACATGCCGTGGTTCGCGCACTCCTACACGGCCGACCCGGCCCGGATGCTGGACGTGGTGCTGCGGGCGGCCGGACCGGTCGCGGCGCTGCGGTCCGCCGACCGGCGGTTCGTCCGGGCTGGCGCCGGGCCGGACTGAGGCCCGCGGTCCGGTCCCGCGGTCCGGTCCCCGCCGCCCCGCCCACCGGGGAGATCCGGCACCCGGACGTCCCCGTCCAGGTGTACGCCTCCCCCGGCCGGCCGATCGACCCGCACGGGACTCTGGACGGCCGGCCGTTCCCGGTCGCCGTGCCCGCGCCGGCGGGGAGCCGCCCCCCGGCGGCCTCTGAACGGCCCGTCCGCACCGCCCTGTCGGGGGTGAACCCCGAGACGACGGGGCCGCGTGTACCCCTGAAGGTGGAGACGGTACCCCCAGGTCGGAGGGACGGTCGCGACCTGGTGGTGACGCCACGGCAGCCCATGGCGGGTCAGGATGGAGACACCCCGGTGGACCGGGCACCGACGCGGAGCGCCGGGCACCGGGTACCGGACCGAACAGGGAGAGGGCAGGGCGGGCATGAACGGCATCGTGAGCAAGGTCGCGCTCGGAGTCGCAGGTACGGGCATGGCCGTCGCCGTCGCCACCGTGGCGGTCGGCCCGCGGGTCTCCGACTGGTACGACGGCCGCCACCAGGAGCAGGCCAGCTACAGCTCCGGCAGCGCGGCCAAGGCCGACCGGCAGTCGGTACCGTCCTGGCTGCCCGACAACGCCTCCACCGTCCAGTACCTGATGTCGACCACCGGCGACGACCGCCTGCTGCGCGCCACCCTGCCCGACGGGCGGCTGCCGGCCGGCTGTGTCACGGCCCAGCCGGGCAGGGCCGTCCACCCGGTGCCGGCCGCGCTGAAGGCCGGCTGGTTCCCGCAGGGCGTCTCCTCGAAGATCACCGGCTCGTGCGGGCAGTACAACGTCACCCTGACCGGCAACCAGCTCTACGCCTGGCAGGACGGGGCCGCCGTGCAGGCCGCCCTGCGCGCGCAGTCGGCCGCCAAGCACTGAGGAGCCGGGCGCCAGGCGGGCGGGCACCGGGGGCGGGAGTGGGCCGCGCGGCCCACCCCGGGTGTCGCCCCGCCGGGCCGCTGGGGTAGGACGGAGCGAGGACAATCCAGCGCCCGCCCCCGAGGAGCCCCATGCCTGGTCCGACCGTCGGTCCCGCCGGCCCCACCGGCGAGACGTCGACCGCCCCCGCGGCCCGGGCCACCGGGCGCGGCCGGACCGCCGCCGCCCCGGGGCGCGGCACCGTCGCCGTGCTCGGCGGTCTGGTCGCCCTCGGCCCGCTCACCACCGACCTCTACCTGCCCGGCCTCCCGGCGATCGCCGACGACTTCGCCGCCGAGCCGGCCGCCGTCCAGCTCACCCTGACCTTCTCGATGTTCGGGGTCGCCGCCGGCCAGCTGATCTTCGGACCGCTCAGCGACCGCTTCGGCCGCCGCCCGCCGCTGCTCGTCGGCCTGGTGGTCTACACCCTGGCCAGCGTGCTGTGCGTGCTCGCGCCCACCCTGCCGGTGCTGATCGCGGCCCGCTTCGTGCAGGGCGCGGCCGGTGCGGCCGGCCTGGTCATCGGCCGCGCCGTCGCCCGGGACCGCTTCGAGGGCGTCGCGATGCTCCGCTTCCTCGCCTCGATCAGCCTGATATCCGGCCTCGCCCCGATCCTCGCCCCGGTCGTCGGCGCCCAGCTGCTCCGCGTCACCTCCTGGCGCGGCACCTTCGGCGCCCTCACCGCACTCGGCCTGCTGCTCACCCTGATCGCCTTCGCGGCCCTGCGCGAGACCCTGCCGCCCGCCGACCGGCACGGCGGCGGGCTCGTGGCCACGCTGCGCACCATGAAGGGGCTGCTGCGGAACCTGCCCTTCCTGGGCCTCGTCCTGACCAGCACCTTCGCCTTCGGCTCGCTGTTCGGCTACATCAGCGGCTCCTCGGTGGTGCTCCAGCACGTGTACCACGTCTCGCCGCAGACCTACAGCCTGCTGTTCGGCCTCAACTCGCTCGCCATCGTGGGCGTCACCCAGCTGAACGGGCGGGTGCTCGCCCGCCGGTTCACTCCCGGCGCGCTGATGCTGGCCGGCCTCGGCACGGCGGTCGCCGCGGGGGTGGCGCTCGTCCTGCTCACCGCGGTCTGGGACCTCGGCCTGGCCGGGATCTGCCCGGCGCTCTTCGTCCTGATGGGCAGTCTCGGCGTGATCCTCCCGAACTCGGCCGCCCAGGCGCTCAGCCTGGTCCCCCCGCAGTCCGCCGGCTCGGCCTCCGCCCTCATCGGCACCGGCACGTTCCTCTGCGGCGCCCTGGTCGCGCCGCTCAGCAGCCTCGGTGGTACGCCGTCGGCGGTGCTCCTCGCGGCGGTCGTCCTCGGCTGTGCCGCCCTCTCCGCCGTCGCCTACCTCGCGCTCTGCCGCCCCCGCCGCCCTGCGGTGGCCGGGTAGCGGGGGCGCGTCGGACCTCGACGCCGGCCCGGGCCGCCGCCGGCCCGCCGCGCCGTCGGGTCAGACGCCGACGGCGGCCTGGCCGCGGGCGAGCAGGCGGGTGCGGGCGTAGGCGGCCAGCTCGGGGCCGGCCGCGGTCGCGGCGGCGTCCTGGGTGGTGCCGCCGGGGCGGTAGGTGCCCGAGACGGTGTAGTAGCCGTAACGGCCGATCGTGGTGTGGGTGTTGGCGCAGCCCGTGGTCACGCACCAGGCGATGCCGTCGGGTGTGGTCAGCCCCTGGATCTGGCCCTTGTGGGCCTGGCCGACGGCGTCCGCCTGCGGCTTGTGGTCGAAGACGGCGACCCCGACGGTGACCGCGCTGTCGCCGGAGGTGTACGTGGCGCGCAGCAGCTTGCGGCAGGACTGGCCGCTCGCCACGTCGCCGAGGCCGCCGGTGGTGGCCTGCCAGCAGGTGTCCGTGCTGCTGGTGGCGATCCGGGTCCAGGTGCGGCCGCCCGCGGTGAGGCTCGGGGCGGCGAACAGGGAGGCCGGGTCGAGCGGGGCGGTGTCCGTCGCGGCCTCGGAGATGACCGTCAGCGGGTCGCGCGGGGCGCCGCTCGTCGGGGCGGGCGCACCGGCGGGGGGTACGGCCGGGGGCGCGGCGGGTGGGGGAGCGCCCTGGGTGGCGCTCGCCCCGGGCTTGCCGGGGGTGGCGGTGCCGCTCGGCCTGCCGCCGGACTTGCCGGGCGAGGGGGTCGGGCTCCCGGAGGCGGTGCCGGTGGGGTCGGGCGCGCCGGTCGGCGCGGTGGCCGGCGCGGTCGGTGGCGCCCCGGTGGTGGGGCCCGTGTCCGCGCCGGTCGGGCCGGCGGTGGGGCCGGGCCGGAGCGTGGCGGTGCCGGTCGGGTGGTCGTTCCGGGACCTGCCGGAGACCGTGATCGCCGTCGCCGTCATCCCGCCGATCAGGGCGGTCGCGAGCACGCTGGCAGCGATCACCCGCAGCCGCTTCCGGCGCCGGATCTCCTCCTCGTGCTGTTCGGCCATGGCCGCCCAGTCGGGCTGCCGCGGGGCGGCGGGGCCGGCGAGGTACGGCGAGCCACCGGCGTACGGCGCCCGGGTGGTGGGCGCGGCCTGCGAGGGACCGGCCTGCGAGGGATCGGTCCGGGGTGGGCCGGGCTGCGACGGATCGGCCTGCGGTGGGCCGGCGGGTGCTCCGGCCGGTGGCGGGAGGGAAGCCCCGCCGGGTGTTCGCGTGCTGTCCGTCGTCCCCACCCCGTCCGTCATGGTCGGTGATCCTATGACATGACTGATGGGCCGGGAGCGGGCGGTGGGACGGCCGTGTCCCGCTCGTGGAACGGACGCCCGCCGGGGGCGGCGCGACGGGAGGTCGCGCCGCCCCCGACGGGACGGTGGGGTGTCGCGGGCGGGATCAGGCGATGGCGAAGTCGTCGCCGAAGACGTTGCCCTGGCCGTACCAGCCGTGCAGGTACACCGTCACGGTGCCGGAGGCGCCGGTGGTGAACGGGACGGTCAGCTTGGTCCAGCCGGAGGCGTTCGTCCAGGTGCTGGCGGTGGCGCCGCCGCTCACGCCGAGGTAGGCGTAGCTGCCCTGGACCCAACCGCTCAGCGTGTAGGAGGTGTTGGGCGACAGCGTCACGGTCTGCTGGCACTGGCCGGTCTGGCCGGCGGTGGCCGCGGCCTGCAGGGCGTGGGTGCCCGAGTGGGCCGGGGTGGCGACCACCGCGCCGCCGGTCTGGCAGGTCCACGGGGCGAGGCTGCCCGTCTCCAGGCCGCCGTTCACCAGGCCGCCGGGCGGGGTGACCCCGGTGACGGTCAGGTTGTAGGTGCCGGTGTGGCTGCCGGAGGTGGCGTTGCCGGTGATCGTCAGCGGGTAGGTCCCGGCGGCGGTCGCGGCGGTGGTGGTGATGTTCAGGGTGGCGGTGCCACCGGCGGTGACGCTGCCGGGGGTGACGGTGGCGGTGACGCCGGCCGGGGCGCCGGTGACGGTGAGGTTGACGCTCTGGGCGGAGCCGGCCGTCACGGCGGTGGAGACGGTCGCGCTGGTGGCGGAACCGGCCGCCACGGTGCCGGAGTTCGGGTTCACCGCGACCGAGAAGTCGTTGCCGGGCTGGGTGCTCGTCACCTTCAGCGAGTAACTGCTGGTGTGGCTGCCGGAGGTGGCGTTGCCGGTGATCGTCAGCGGGTAGGTCCCGGCGGCGGTCGCGGCGGTGGTGGTGATGTTCAGGGTGGCGGTGCCACCGGCGGTGACGCTGCCGGGGGTGACGGTGGCGGTGACGCCGGCCGGGGCGCCGGTGACGGTGAGGTTGACGCTCTGGGCGGACCCGGCCGTCACGGCGGTGGAGATCGTCGCGCTGGTGGCGGAACCGGCCGCCACGGTGCCGGAGTTCGGGTTCACCGCGACCGAGAAGTCGTTGCCCACCGGGGTGCTGCTGGTGTACTGGGAGAAGATGTGGCTGAAGTCCCACTTGCCCTGGCTGATCCCGGAGCAGTCGTCCCGCCCGCCGGTGCCCGGGCAGCCGCCGTTGTCGCGCTGGAGGGCCCAGAACGACAGCGTGTTGATGCCCTTCGAGACCGCCCAGTTGTACACCGCGGTCGCGTTGGCGACGGTGAAGGTCTCCGCCGGGCCGAAGTCGTCGATGCCGACCATCTCGGTGACGCCGATGGAACCCCACAGCTGCGCCGGGGTCCTGGTCGGGTAGAGCTTGGCCAGCTGGTTGTAGAGGCCGGTCGCCGCGGTCTGGGTGTCGGCGGCCATGTCGTGCGCGGCGTTGTCGTAGTAGTCGAAGGTCATCAGGTTGACGACGTCGATCCGGGCGTTGTTCGTGACGGCGTTCTTCAGCACCGCGAGGCCGCTGGAGGCGAGGCCGCTGGTCGTCGTCGGCAGCGTGTAGGAGAACTGGATCGAGCGGCCGTTGGCGGCGGCCCAGTCCTGCACCAGCTTGATCGCCTTGTTGCGGCGGTCGATGCCGGCCGTGTTGGTCAGCGAGTTGTCCTCGATGTCCAGGTCGATCCGGCTGATGTCGTACGTGGTGATGACGTTCTCGAAGGCGGCCGCGATCTGGTTGACATCCGTGCAGCTGTCGGCCAGTTCGGTACCGGTGTTGTCGGCGGTGTAGCCGCCGAACGACGGGATCACGTCGCCGCCGTTGGCCCGGATGGTGGCGATGTCCGCGCCGAAGGTGGCCTGCGAGACCGGCATCGAGCTGTCGCCGTTCCAGTACGGCGTGCAGGAGCCCTTGGTGGCGGCCTGGAGGAACGCCATCGTCAGGTGCTTGGCGCCGGACTGGGCGGCGAGCGCGGCCGGGCTCTCGCCCGTCCAGGCCTCGAAGTACGGGGCGAAGACCCGGGTCGGCAGCGGGGTGGCGGCTTCGGCCGAGGCCGTCCCGACGGCGACCAGGCCGGCCGACGCGGCCAGTGTGACACAGGCCGTCAGGGCGGCCTGGAGTGTTCTGCGTAGACGCATGGAATTCTCCAACAGACTTGGTGGGGCGGGACGTTGGTGAAGAGCGGGGCTGCGCGGCGAAACCGTGGGACCGCGCAGGTGTCAGCGCTGCGGAGCGGATGCTGCGGAATGTGGTGGGGGCGTGCGGCGGGTGGGCGTACGGAGCCCCCGTGCCACCCGGACGGGCGGACGACAGTGCGTGGGCAGGCGTGCGCCGTGCGGGTCGGGGGTGGAGCGGAGCAGGGCAGGGCAATGCCTCAGCCGCCGGTGGTCACACCCCCACAGTGCATCCCGGTCGGATCGACATGCTTATGGTTGGACTAGACCACTCGTCTGTCAAGAGTCCTAACTGTTCGTCGGCGGACGGGTCGGGCGGTCACCGGACGCACCGTCAGGTCGGCGTGGGCGGCGCCGCCGGAGCCCCACCGGCCCCAGGGGCGCGGCTCGGCGGGAGGGCCGCCGCCGTGGTCGGGAGGGTCTCAGGACGCCTGTGCGAGTAGCTCGTCGACGAGCTCGGCGACCCCGTCCGGCCGGCGCCACCGGACGGCGGGGCGGTGCGCCGCCAGCCCGCGGACGGCGGTGGTCAGCCAGGCGTCGTCACCCAGCAGCTCGGCCCGCTTCCGGTCGACGACGAGGCCGAGCAGCGACTCCAGGAGCACGATCTCGCGGGAGGGGTAGAACGCGCGGTGGTGGCTGAACCCGGCCGACCACATGTCGTAGGGGTGCCGGACCATGGCCCGCAGGCACGAGCCGTGGGTGGTGATGCCCGGGGTCCTGCTCAGCAGGCCGCGCCGACCCTGGAGCTGGAGAACCGGTCGGCGGTGACCGCCACGCCCAGCTACATCAGCCGGTCCCAGGCCACCAGGTGCGGCTCCCGGCCCACGACGCGGTGCACCAGGCCCTCGGGCTCGAAGGTGAGGTGGGCCCGCTGCCGGTGGTCGCCCAGGATCCAGCGGCCGTCGACCCGGACCAGCGGGCCGAGGCGGTCCGCGGCGGGCTCGGCGCGCCCGGCGGCGGCCGCGGCGGACGGGGTGGCGGCGTTCGGCTCGGTGGCCACGGTGCTCCTCGGGCAGGCGTCGGCATCATGCCGACCAGTCTTCCCGGCTCACCTGGTGGCGACGGTACACCGTCGCACCGCTGCCCCGTACGGCAGTTCGGGAATCGCCGCCGCACGGCGGGCGGTCCGGGCGGTGCCGCGCCGCCTTGGTGCCGTGGCCGCGCGCCGGTCGTTGCGCGCGGCCACGGCGGGCCCGGTGCTCAGGACACCGGGCGGCTCGGGGCGGTCCGCCCGTGGTGCGGGGCCGTCAGGCCGGCGGGCAGAGAGTGGCGCGCAGGGCGTCGATGATCTTCTCGGCCTTCTCGGCGCCGAAGCCCTGCGGGTGGTCGGGCGCGGTGAAGCGCTGGTTGACCAGCTCGACCAGCTTGGCCCGGTCCTTGGGGAACTGGTACATCGCCTGGCACTGGTTGCGGGCCCGGTCGACGGCCTCGTCGGGCTTGCCGCCGACGATCGCCGGGTCGATCGCGTCGAGCGCGGCGACCAGCTTGGCGGCGTCGGCCGAGCCCGGCTTGGCGGGCAGCCCGGCATCGGCCGGAGGCGCGGGCTTGGGCGGCGCCGACGCGGCAGGGGCGTCCGGGGCGTCGGGGGTGGCGGGCGGGGTCGATCCCGGCGCGGGCCCGTCGGGGCTGCCCGTGGCGGGCGCGCCGGGTGCGGTCGGGGTGGCCGGCGCGCCGGTGCCCGAGGGGTCGGCGGTACCGCCGGGGGCGGGGGTGCCCGGTGCGGACGCGGTGGCGGCGGCCGGGGTGGTGGGGGAGCCGGCCGCGGATCCGCCCGAACCCGAGCCGGACGAACAGGCAGCCAGGCTCACCGCGGCGAACGCCGTGAGGGTGGCGGCGAGGAGACGAGTGCGCATTCCGCCACACTGTCATGTTCGCGCCGCTCAAGGGAAGATCCCCCGACGGCGAAGCGGCGGCGGCCCGGGGGTCGCCCCCCGGACCGCCGCCGCGTGCCGTCACCGGCCGTACGGTCGGCCGGCTCGTACCGTCGGCCCGGCGCGTACGGTCCGCCGGCTGCCGTGGCCGCCGTGGCCGCCGTGGCCGCTGTGGCTGCCGGTCGGGCCGTCCGGCCGCCCGGCTCAGCTCAGGCCGTTGGCCTTCAGCCACTCCTTGGCCACGGCGGACGGGTCCTCCTTGTCCACCGCGACCTTCTTCATCAGCGTCGCCAGGCCGTCGGTGCTGAGCTTGGCCGACACGGCGTTCAGCGCGGCGACGGCGGGGGCGTCGACGGCCGTCTTGTTCACCAGCGGGGTGATGTTCTGCGCGCCGAACAGGTGCTTCGGGTCGGTCAGCGGGACGAGCTTCAGCTGGGCGATCTTCGGGTCGGTGGAGAAGACGTTGCCGACCTGGATCGAGCCGTCCTTGATCGCGTTGGCGGTGGTCTCGCCGGTCGGCTTCCACTCCTTGAAGGTCAGCCCGTAGACGTCCTTGAGCGGCTGCTCCTGGCGGGTCTTGAACTCCGGCGGGCCGCCGATGGTGAACTCGCCCGCCTTGGCGGCCAGGTCCTCGATGCTCTTCAGCTGGTACTTGTCGGCGCTCTCCTGGCTGATGCTCAGGGTGTCGTTGTCCTCGGCGGGCGAGGAGTCCAGGATGGCCAGCGAGGCGGGCAGCGTCTTCGCCAGTTCGGCGTTGACCTCGTCCTTGGTCGCGGCCGGCTTGCCGCCGAGGTAGGAGAGCAGCGCGCCGTTGTACTCGGGCAGCACGGTCAGGCTGCCGTTCTGGAGCTGCCCGTAGAGCACCTCGCGGCTGCCGATGTTGAACTTCTCCTCGACCTTGACGCCCTTGGCCTTCAGCGCCTGCGAGTAGATCGAGCCGAGCAGCACGTTCTCGGGGAAGTTGGCCGAGCCGACCACCACGGTCGAGCCCGAGCCACCGGTCGTCGCGCCGGCCGGGGCCGAGGCGCCGCCGCCGAGCGGGTCGCCGCCGGAGGAGGAGCAGGCGGTGGCGCCGAGGGCGAGCGCGGTGACCGTACCGAGGAGCAGGGCCCGGCGGCCGCTTCGGCGGCGTGCGGATGTCGACATGGTGATTGGTGTCCTTTCGGGACGGCAGATGCTCGGTGGGACGAGCGGGACAAGCCTGCGGAGCCGGATCAGGGCGACTCGCGCGAGGAGCGGGCGCGGCGCTGGGCGCGCAGCCCGGGCGGGAGCGCGTAGCGGGCGAGCAGCGCGAAGAACAGCTGGGCGCCGACCGCGAGCAGCACCACGAGCAGCGCGCCGCCCACCGTCACGGCGTAGTTCCGGGTGGCCAGCCCGTCCATCACGTACCGGCCGAGCCCGCCGAGGCCGACGTAGGCGGCGACCGTGGCCGTCGCGACCACCTGGACGGTCGCGGTCCGGAAGCCGGCCAGCAGGGTGGGCAGCGCGGACGGCAGGCAGACCTGCCGCAGCACCTGCGGGTGGGTCAGCCCGACGCCGCGCGCCGCGTCCCGGACGTCCGGATCGGTCCCGCGCACCCCCTCCACGGCGGCGACCAGCAGCGGCGGCGCGGCGAGCGCGACCAGTGGGACCAGCACGGCCGTGTCGCCGACCCCGGCGAGCAGCACCGCGAGCGTCACCAGGCCGAGCGTCGGCAGCGCACGGGCGGCGCCGGCCAGCGAGGTGACGGCGGTGGCGCCGCGGCCGGTGTAGCCGATCAGCAGGCCGAGCGGCACGGCCAGCAGGGCCGCGAGGAGCAGGGCCTCGCCGGAGAGCACCAGGTGCTCGGTCACGCGGTGCACGATCGAGTCCGGGCCGCTGCGGCGGTCCGGGGAGGAGAAGAAGTCCCCCAGCCAGGAGAGCCAGTTCATCGGCCGGCCCCCTTCTCCCGGACGGCCCAGGGCGCGAGCACCCGCCGGGCGCCGACCAGGAGTAGGTCCACCGCCAGCGCCAGCGCGGCGATCAGCACGATGCCGGCCACGATCGGGGTCGGGAAGGTGCGCTGGAAGCCGTCGATGAAGAGGTAGCCCAGCCCGCCGCGTCCGACCAGGGCGCCGACGCTCGCCAGCGAGATGCTGGAGACCGCGGCGACCCGCAGGCCGGCGACCAGGTACGGCACGGAGGCGGGCAGTTCGACGGCCGTCAGCCGGTGCCACGGCCCGTAGCCCATCGCGGTGGCCGCCTGGCGGACCGAGTCGGGGACGGCGTGCAGGCCGTCCACGGTGGTGGGCAGCAGGACGGCGACCGCGTAGAAGGTCAGCGGGATCATCACGGTGGCCTGGGTGGCCAGCCCGGTGTAGGGGATGAGCACCACGAAGACCGCCAGCGAGGGCAGCGCGTAGACGACGTTGAAGACGGCGGCCAGCGGCTGGTAGAGCCGGGGGTGGCGGGCGCAGGCCAGGCCGAGCGGGACGGCCAGCAACAGGCCGATCAGGACCGGGAGCAGCGCGATCACCGCGTGGTCGGCGAGCAGGTCGCCCAGGTAGCCGAGGTGGTCGCCGATCCAGTACCACCGGACGATCGGTTCATCGTCCACCGGTGGCTCCGTCGGTCGCGTCCTCGTCCACTTCGTCCGCCCCGGGCGTGTCGTAGGCCTTGGCCATCGCTATCTCCTCGGCCCTGGGAGCGGGCGCGGCCGCCAGGGCGGTCAGGACGGCCTCCCGGCTCGCCGTGCCGGTGGCCCGGCCCTCGGCGTCCAGGGCGACCGCGACCCCGGCGGGGGAGAGGACGGCGGCGTCCAGCGCGGAGCGCAGGGTGTCCGCCTGCGGGTGGTACCCGGCGACCGGGTGCAGCGCGGCGGCCGGGGCGTCCCGGTCGATCCAGCCGATCGGGCGGCGCTCGTCGTCCAGCGTCAACTCCCACCGGCCGTAGCGCAGTCCGTCGGCCACCGGGCGGACGGTGACGGCGGTGGCCGGGCGCAGGCCGAGCCCGCGCAGCCCGCGGTCGCGGCCGAGGAAGGCGGCGACCTCGGCGTCGGCGGGCGCGGTGAGCAGCGTGTGCGGGTCGGCGAGCTGGGCGATCCGGCCCTGCTCGCGCAGCACCACGACCTGGTCGCCGAGCCGGATGGCCTCCTCGATGTCGTGCGTGACGAAGAGGACCGTCTTGTGCAGTTCGGACTGCAGCCGCAGCAGCTCGTCCTGGAGCCCGGCCCGCACCACCGGGTCGACGGCGCTGAACGGCTCGTCCATCAGCAGCACCGGCGGATCGGCGGCCAGCGCCCGGGCCACGCCGACCCGCTGCTGCTGGCCGCCGGAGAGCTGGAACGGGTACCGCTTGCCGGTCTCGGGCGCGAGCCCGACCAGCTCCAGCAGCTCGGCGGCCCGGGCCCGGGCCCGCTTCTTGTCCCAGCCGAGCAGGTAGGGGACGGTGGCGATGTTGTCGATCACCTTGCGGTGCGGGAAGAGGCCGGCCTGCTGGATCACGTAGCCGATGCCGCGGCGCAGCTTGGCCGGCTCCAGCTCGGCGACGTCCGTGCCGTCCAGGAGCACCCGGCCCGAGGTCGGCTCCACCATCCGGTTGACCATGCGCAGCAGGGTCGTCTTGCCGCAGCCGGACGGGCCGACCAGCACCGTCGTCCGGCCGGTGGGCACATCGAGGTCCAGGCCCCCGACGGCGATGGTGCCGTCGGGATGGCGCTTGCCGGCGCCGTCGAATCTGATCACGGGGAGTTTCCTCTGTCTCGGCGCCGCCCGGTGGTGGCGCCGATGGTGTCGGTCTGTCGGTCGTGGCGGTTTGTCGACAAGTGACGGCCCGTGAAGCGGCCGCCCTTCGTCGGATCAACTGCCCGGGCGTTCTTCCGCCCGCGTGGCTGCCCTGCATCGGACCGGCGGAAACTCCGATCAGACTATGACCTGAATCATCTCCTGTCCGTGATTTACCCTCCGCGTGGGGCGGCCGCCCCCGGGAGACCGGGCCGGGCCCGGGTCCGTCGGGCCGGCCGCCGAGGGGCCGCGTCGGCGCTGCCACCGGGCCGGACGCGCCCCGGACCCGGTCGGTGGGAGCGTCCTGCGGGCGCCCCGTTCAGCCGCTCTGCTCAGCCGTCCTGCCGTCCTGCCGTTCAGCCGCCCTGACGCGTCGGCAGTCCGGCAGCCGCCCAGCCGACGAAACCGCCGTCCAGGTCCGTCGCCCGGTGCAGCCCCAGCTCGCGCAGCGAGGCGGCGGCCAGGCTGGAGGCGTAGCCCTCCGAGCAGACCACGACCACCTCGACGTCGTAGCCCTCGGCCTCCGGGATCCGGTGACTGCCCGTCGGATCGAGCCGCCACTCCAGCACGTTGCGCTCGATGATCAGCGAGCCGGGGATCTCGCCCTCGGCCGCCCGCTGCGCCGCCGGCCGGATGTCCACCAGCAGCGCGCCGTCCAGCTGGGCCTGGTACGCCTCCCGGGCGCGGGGCCGGTGGACCCCTTCGCGGGCGCGCTCCACCAGGTCGTCGATCGTGGTCACCATTGCTCCGGTCCTTCCTGCGAGGTGCGGACCAGTCCGCCGGCCCGCAGTTCGTAGTGCGCCATCGAGTCCAACGGCGGTGAGTAGGCGTGCAGCGTGACCGCGGGGCCGGCGCCCGTGTTGCGGACGTCGTGCACGTATTCCGGGCCGAAGGCCCGGGCGGTCCCGGCCGTGATCCGGCGGATCAGCAGGCCCTGCTCCGGCCCGCCGAGCGAGAGCTCCTCCAGCTCGCCGAGGGCGACGGCGAACGCGCCGCGCGAGCCGCCGTGGTCGTGGAAGCCGGTGGACTGGCCGGGCAGCCAGCTGATCAGCCAGACCTCGTGGTCCTCGTCGGCCACCAGGCGCCGGTACCAGCGTTCCTCGGTGGAGAGCCGGACGTGGTGGATCCACTGGTCGGGCTGCTCGGCGAGGTCGCGGACGATCGCGCGCAGGGACTTCGGGGTGAGCGGGGTACCGGTCCGCGCGGGCGCGGTGGCGGCGGAGTCGGCGGCGGTCGGGGCGTCGGGGGCGGCTTCGGTGCGGGCCGGGCCGGCCGGGGTGCCGGGGGCGAGGTCCAGGCTCATGTGGGCGTCCTCGGGGAAGGCGGAGCGAGCGGAGGTACGGCCGTACCCGGCGGGGGATGCAGGCCTGCCGGGTGCGGGTGCGCCGGGAAACGGGGCGCGTCAGGAAGACGGGTACGGCTGCGCGGCGCGGGCCCTGGCGGACGTCACAGGGCGGGACCGGCGAGGAGGGTCAAGGTCAACAGGCACAGATGGAGCTCGCCTGGCGTCGCAGATCGACGTGCAGGCGGCAAACCAGAGTGGTGCCGGAGTCCATGCGCCGGATCTTTCCCGACCCGCGGGGCGTGAGTCAAGCGGGCCCGGTCACTCGTGCGTGGCGCGCCGGGGTGCGGGAGGCGCCGCGGCCGGGCGCGCTGCCGTGCTGGTCGGAGCCACCGGGGCGGTCGGCGCGGGGGCCGGCGCCGGGGTCGGTGCGGGGTCGGCCAGCGTCGCGCCGAGCACCGGGGCGGCCTGCTCGCCCAGATGGCGGCCGAGCGTCTGGTAGGCGTCGAACTGCCGGTGGTCGAACCACTGGTCGCTGGTGCTGTCGTTGGGGAACGCCGCGTTGGCCGCCGCGTAGGCGTGCAGCTCGTACGGCATGCCGACGGTGAGGACGGCCTGGACGACGATCAGCGTGCCGTGGTGCCGCCACTCGTCGCCGTGGGGGCCGTGGGAGCCGTGGTCGCCGTGGTCGCCGTGGTGGTCGTGGTGCCGGTCGCCGACGGCCGGGCCGACGCGGGTGTCGTCGCCGGGGGCGTCGAACGGGTCCGGGTAGCGGATGTCCCCGGTGATCACGGCCCGGGCGGAGAGTCGGCCCGCCAGGCGTGCCGCCAGACCGCGCAGCGACGTGTCGTCGCTGCCGGGGATCAGCAGCTCCGGCCGGTGCAGGGTGATGACGATGCCGAGCTCCTCGCGGGCGAGGGTGATCGCCGCCGCCAGACTCGCCGCGACCGGGGCGTCCCCGCTGGCGTCGACGCAGACCGCCGTCCGCACGCGGTGCCGGAGCAGCTCGACCAGGCCGAGGTTCTCGTAGTGCCCGCCGTCGGTGGTGAGCAGGAAGCGGTCGTCCATCGGGAAGCGGCCGCTCAGCTCGCGCAGCTGGTAGGGGAGCCGGCGGACGGCGGGCTGGGAGGGGAGCCGCCAGTCCCGCCCCGGTGCCCAGAGCGGCCCGAGCGCGGCCGGGTTGGGCAGCCAGGTGCCCAACCGGGCGTTGGTGACGGCGAACAGGCCCTGGTAGGCGCGGGACTGACGGCCCATCGCGGAGGAGAACGCGGCGCCCGAGACGGCCATCGCGGACTGCACGGTGAGGTCCCTGGCGATGTGCCGCCGGGTGCGCCGCTCCAGCAGGTCGGTGCGGGCGTAGCCGACGTCCGGCCCGCCCACGTAGTCGTGCGAGAAGGTGAAGGAGACGGCCCGGCGCCCGGGCGGCGTGCGGGAGCTGCCGGACAGGTTGGCCGCCGCCGCGAAGATCATCTGAGGGACGTCGGGGTGCCGGGCGCCGTAGTGGCTGAGCCAGGTCTGCTCCCGGTAGAAGTGGTACGGCCGGGCCAGTGCCTCACCGTCCTCGGTGGCGCGCCGGACGGCGAAGGCGGAAGCCAGCCGGCGCCGGTAGAACGGGTGCAGGCTCATCCACGTCTGGTCGAGGTTGAGCCCCACCGTGCCGAGCACGAGCGGCAGCAGCACCTGCGCGGTGGCGGGCCAGGCGTGGCCGGTGGCGACCGCCCAGCCGAGCGCGAGCAGCGCGCCCGACGACAGCGTGGCGAGCGCCGCCCACACCAGCAGGTACTGGACCAGCCCGTCTGTCACCCCGCCGCCGAGCCGCCGGGTGCTGTGCAGCAGCCCGCCGAGCGCCGCCGCGCCCTGCTCGACGACCCGGCGCCCGCGCCACAGTATGCCGAGCAGCAGGGTGAGGTAGCTGAGGAGGACGGTCAGGCTGAGCCCGGCGCCGGTCTGCCGGGCGCCGACCGCCAGCTCCTGCTGCAGCCAGACCGCGCCCCAGGCCAGTCCGGGCACCACCAGCACCCCGGCGGCCACCAGCGCGGCCAGGGCGAGGGCGCCGTGCGAGAGCCGCCGCAGGGTGCGCGGCAGCGGGGTGTCCCAGCCGAGCTGCGAGAAGGCGAGCAGCCAGAGCAGCCAGCAGAGCGCGGCCGCCGCGAGCAGCCCGAGCAGCGCGAGGACGGCCGGCTCGCGGACGGCGAGCGCGCCGAGCCGGCCGGCCCCGCCGGTGCGCAGGCCGACGGCGGCCAGCGCGTCCAGGTCGGTCAGCGGGACGAGGTGGTAGAAGCGGCTGAGCCCCAGGCCGAGCACCAGGACGGCGGCGAGCAGCAGGGCCAGCGCCGCGACCAGGCCGCGGAGCAGCGTGCCGAGGGCGACCAGCCACTGGCCGGCCCCGTCCGCGAGGTACTTGGCGTGCCGGCGGAGGTGGTCCTCCTCCGGCGAGCCGGGCTCCAGGACGTCGTCCGCCGTCAGGCCGGAGACGGCGTGCTCCGGGCCGCCGGGCGCGGAGTCGCTGAGGGCGAGCTGCAGCGCGCCCGTGGTGTAGCCGCCGCCGGAGACGGAGACCAGGTAGCGGGCCTGCTTCAGCCAGGGCCGCAGCGCCTGGAGGACGCCGAGGGTGACGCAGGCGGAGCGGATGCCGCCGCCGGAGACGCAGAAGCCGAGCCGGGCGGGTTCCCGGCCGGGCGGCACCCGGGTGCCGTTGCGCCAGCGGGCGTGGCGGTCGAGCGGCCCGTGCGGGCGCGGCCCGGGCGGCCAGCGCCCGCCGTGCCGGGTGGCCACCGGCCACGGCGGGATCAGCTCGGGGCCGGCGTCGGCCGGTCCGGCGCCCCCGGCTCGGGCCGGCGCGGGCGGCCGCCGCAGGATGCCGCGCGCCGCGCGGTGGACGGTGATCGCGAGCACGGCCAGGGCCATCGCGCCGGCCGGCAGCAGGAGCAGCCACTTGACGGTGGCGAGCGCGGTGGCGGCGGCGAAGGGCGCGTCGGAGCCGGCGTGCGGGCCGGGGCCGGTGCCGAGCCCGTCCAGCCCGATGCCGAGCAGCGCGTTCTCCGCGATGTCCAGGGCGCCCGCGAGCAGGCCGGCGGCCCCGGCGGCGAGCGCGGTGAGCCGCCAGTGCGGACGGGTGAGCACGTACCGGCCGAGCAGCCCGGCCGCCGCGAGGGTCAGGGTCCAGCCGCCGAGCAGCCAGGGCTCGGCCCGCAGCGCCGCGAGGTGGTCGGCGGCCCGCCCGGCGACCACGGCTCCGGCGGAGGCGGCGGAACCGGCCAGTTGCAGCCGCACGCTCCGCACCGCGGGCGCCCACCGGGCGAAGAGCAGGCTCCCCAGCACGAGGGGCAGCGGCACCGCCAGGGCGAGCAGCAGCCCGGCCCACGGCGGTACCGGACCCGGCGGAGGGTCGGGGGGCGCGCCACCCGGCCCGGGCGCGGCGGATGCGGCCTTCACCTCGACCTCCCCCCGTGGGCCCGGCCCGGACGACCGCCGGGAACTCACCGTCCGGAGCGCCCCGGTGACGGACCGGAGCAGCGTCCACCGGCGTCTTACCCCGGCGCGCGGTACTTCGCACCCGGAATCACCCGAATGGGTAAGGAGTGCGGCAGTGGGGTAGTTGAGCGTTTCATCCCGTCCAGAAGCACCCGCGTGTCCGCGTAACAGGATCGCCCCGGCCGCGTTACGTCCGACGTATTGTCAGGCCACCGAGGCCGGGCCTACGGTCTACAGACCACGTTCTACGCACGTAGATGTGTGCGTCGCCGCATGCCGACGCGTGCCGGAACCCGAGGCAGATCCGCCCCGTCAACCCTCAGACCGCAGGCCCGACCCCCCGGCCGGGCCACGGAGTTGCGGAGGTACCCATGTCGCAGATCGTCCGTGCCGCCCTCGTGCAGACCCGGTGGACCGGTGATCAGGAGACGATGATCGCCCTCCACGAGCGCCACGCCCGCGAGGCCGCCGCCCAGGGTGCGAAGATCATCGGTTTCCAGGAGGTCTTCAACGCCCCGTACTTCTGTCAGGTCCAGGACCCGGAGCACTACCGCTGGGCCGAGGCCGTCCCGGACGGGCCCACCGTCCGCCGGATGCGGGACCTCGCCCGCGAACTCGGCCTGGTCGTCGTCGTCCCCGTCTACGAGGAGGAGCAGCCCGGCGTCTACTACAACACCGCCGCCGTGATCGACGCCGACGGCAGCTACCTCGGCAAGTACCGCAAGCACCACATCCCCCAGGTCAAGGGCTTCTGGGAGAAGTACTACTTCAAGCCCGGCAACCTCGGCTGGCCCGTCTTCGACACCGCCGTCGGCAAGGTCGGCGTCTACATCTGCTACGACCGCCACTTCCCCGAGGGCTGGCGCGCCCTCGGCCTGGCCGGGGCCCAGATCGTCTACAACCCCTCCGCCACCAGCCGCGGCCTCTCCGGCTACCTCTGGCAGCTCGAACAGCCCGCCGCCGCCGTCGCCAACGAGTACTTCGTCGCCGCGATCAACCGGGTCGGCACCGAGGAGTACGGCGACAACGACTTCTACGGCACCTCCTACTTCGTGGACCCGCGCGGCCAGTTCGTCGGCGACGTCGCCTCCGACAAGGAGGAGGAACTCGTGGTCCGCGACCTCGACCTCGGCCTCATCGAGGAGGTCCGGCAGCAGTGGGCGTTCTACCGGGACCGCCGGCCCGAGGCCTACGGCCCGCTCACCGAGGCGTGAGGGAGGCACCCACCGTGACCTGCACCGTCATCCGCGGCGGCCTCGTCATCACCGCCGCCGACGAGATCCACGCCGACGTCCTGATCGAGGGCGAGCGCATCGCCGCCCTCGCCGCCACCGACAGCGACGCCGCCCGGGCCTGGACCGCCGACACCGTCATCGACGCCACCGGCCACTACGTCGTCCCCGGCGGCGTCGACGCCCACACCCACATGGAGCTGCCCTTCGGCGGCACCGCCGCCTCCGACACCTTCGAGACCGGCACCCGCGCCGCCGCCTGGGGCGGCACCACCACCATCGTCGACTTCGCCGTCCAGCCGGTCGGCGGCTCGCTGCGCGAAGGCCTCGACACCTGGCACGCCAAGGCCGACGGCAACTGCGCCGTCGACTACGCGTTCCACACCATCGTCTCGGACGTCAACGACGCGGTCCTCAAGGAGATGGACGCCCTCGTCGACTCCGGCGAGTCCACCTCCTTCAAGCTCTTCATGGCCTACCCCGGCGTCTTCTACAGCGACGACGGCCGCATCCTGCGCGCCATGCAGCGCGGTGCCGCCAACGGCGGGCTGATCATGATGCACGCCGAGAACGGCATCGCCATCGACGTCCTCGTCGAGCAGGCGCTGGCGGCCGGCCGCACCGACCCCCGGTACCACGGCGAGGTCCGCCGCGAACTCCTGGAGGCCGAGGCCACCCACCGCGCCATCAAGCTCGCCCAGGTCGCCGGCAGCCCGCTCTACGTCGTCCACGTCTCCGCCGCCGCCGCCCTCGCCGAGCTCGCCCGGGCCCGTGACGAGGGCCTGAACGTCTTCGGCGAGACCTGCCCGCAGTACCTCTTCCTCTCCACCGACAACCTCGCCGAGACCGGGGCCGACGGCTTCGAGGGCGCCAAGTACGTCTGCAGCACGCCGCTGCGCCCCCGCGAGCACCAGGAGGCGCTCTGGCGCGGGCTGCGCACCAACGACCTCCAGGTGGTCTCCACCGACCACTGCCCGTTCTGCTTCGCCGGCCAGAAGGAGCTCGGCCGCGGTGACTTCTCCAAGATCCCGAACGGGCTGCCCGGCGTGGAGAACCGGATGGACCTCCTCCACCAGGCCGTCGTCGACGGCCACCTGACCCGCCGCCGCTGGATCGAGGTGGCCTGCACGACCCCCGCCCGGATGTTCGGCCTGCACCCGCGCAAGGGCACCATCGCCCCCGGCGCCGACGCCGACGTGGTCGTCTACGACCCCACCGCCGTGCAGACCGTCTCCGCCGCCACCCACCACATGAACGTCGACTACTCGGCCTACGAGGGGCGCCGGCTCACCGGCCGGGCCCGCACGGTGCTCTCCCGCGGCACCGTGATCCTCGACGACGGCACCTGGCTGGGCCGCGCCGGACACGGCGCCTTCCTGCGCCGCGACACCTGCCAGTACCTCACCTGACCGTCTCCCCGCACCGCCGTTGCCCGGGGCCGTGCGTCGGCCCCGGGCGGCCCCACCCTTCCCTGGAGCTCCCCGATGGACATCGGCCTCGTCCTGCAGACCGACCCGCCCGCCCGCCTGCTCGTCGACCGCATGGTCCGCGCCGAACGGGCCGGGTTCAGCCACGGCTGGACCTTCGACTCCTGCGTCCTGTGGCAGGAACCCTTCGTGATCTACAGCCGGATCCTCGCCGAGACCACGACGCTGACCGTCGGCCCGATGGTCACCAACCCCTCCACCCGCACCTGGGAGGTGACCGCCTCCCTGTTCGCCACCCTCAACGACATGTACGGCAACCGCACCGTCTGCGGCATCGGCCGCGGCGACTCCGCGATGCGGGTGGCCGGCCGCCGCCCCGCCACCCTCGCCCGGCTCTCCGAGGCCATGCACGCCATCAAGGAGCTGGCCGAGGGCCGCACCGTCGAGGTGGACGGCACCGAGATGCACCTGCCGTGGGTCCGCGAAGGCGCCCTGCCGGTCTGGATGGGCGCCTACGGGCCCAAGGCGCTCGCCCTCACCGGACGCCAGGCCGACGGCTTCATCCTCCAACTCGCCGACCCCTACCTCACCGAGTACATGATCAAGGCCGTCCGCGCCGCCGCCGCCGAGGCGGGCCGCGACCCCGACACCGTCACCATCTGCGTCGCCGCCCCCGCCTACGTCACCGCCGACGACTCCCCGGCCGCGCTCGCCCACGCCCGCGAGCAGTGCCGCTGGTTCGGCGGCATGGTCGGCAACCACGTCGCCGACCTGGTCACCCACTACGGCGAGCACTCCAGCCTCGTCCCCGAGGCCCTCACCGCCTACATCAAGGACCGCCAGGGCTACGACTACAGCCACCACGGCCGGGCAGGGAACCCCGACACCGCGTTCGTGCCCGACGAGATCGTCGACCGCTTCTGCCTGATCGGCCCGCCCGCCGCCCACCGGGACCGCCTCGAACACCTCCGCTCCCTGGGCGTCGACCAGTTCGCCGTCTACGCCATGCACGACGCGGTCGAGGCCACCATCGACGCCTACGGCAACGACGTCATCCCCCGGCTCCGGCAGGAGGCGCCCCGGTGAAGGGTGACCCGCCGCCGGCCGACCGCGCCGCGGCCACCGGCCAGTACGAGCACGGGGACGGCCGGGTCGAATCCGACCCCGCCGCCCCCGTGCTGCCCGCCAACGGCTTCACCAACGACGACCTGCGGCCCGTCCCGGTCGCCCGCCGCACCTGGACCACCTACAACTTCCTCGCGCTCTGGGTCGGCATGGCCCACAACATCCCGTCCTGGACGCTCGCCTCCGGCCTGGTCGCGCTCGGCATGGACTGGAAGCAGGCCGTCCTCACCATCGCCCTGGCCAACCTCGTCGTGCTCATACCGATGCTGCTCACCGGCCACGCGGGGACCAAGTACGGCATCCCGTTCCCGGTCTTCGCCCGCGCCTCCTTCGGCCTGCGCGGCGCCAACCTGCCGGCGCTGCTGCGGGCCGCCGTCGCCTGCGCCTGGTTCGGCATCCAGACCTGGATCGGCGGCGAGGGCATCTTCCTGCTCGCCGGCAAGCTCCTCGGCGAATCCTGGCGCACCGCGGCCGAGTTGGGCGGCCACCCGTGGACGCAGTGGCTCTCCTTCCTGCTGTTCTGGCTGATCGAGATGGCCGTGATCGCCCGCGGCATGGAGACCCTGCGCCGGTTCGAGAACTGGGCGGCCCCGTTCGTCATCGTCGGGGCGCTGGCCCTGCTGGCCTGGATCACCGTCAAGGCGGGCGGCTTCGGGCCGCTGCTCGACCAGCCGTCCCGGCTCGGCTGGGGCGGCGACTTCTGGAAGGTCTTCTTCCCGGCGCTGATGGGCATGATCGGGTTCTGGTCGACCCTCGCGCTCAACATCCCCGACTTCACCCGCTTCGGCGGCAGCCAGCGCGCCCAGATCCGCGGCCAGGCGCTCGGGCTGCCCACCACGATGACCCTCTTCGCGCTGCTCTCGGTGCTGGTCACCTCCGGCTCCCAGGCCGTCTACGGCGAACCGGTCTGGGACCCGATCGCGCTCGCCGCGAAGTTGGAGAGCCCGGTGGGCATCCTGTTCGCCCTGCTGACCGTGCTGGTCGCCACGCTCTCCGTCAACATCGCGGCCAACGTCGTCTCGCCCGCGTACGACCTCGCCAACCTGCTGCCCCGGCTGATCACCTTCCGGACCGGGGCGCTGATCACGGGTGTGATCGGGATCGCGCTCTTCCCCTGGAAGCTGATCTCCGACCCGCACGTCTACATCTTCACCTGGCTCGGCCTGGTCGGCGGCCTGCTCGGCACGGTGGCCGGCGTGCTGATCGCCGACTACTGGGCGCTGCGGCGCACCCGGCTGCTGCCGGCCGAGCTCTACCGGCCGCACGGCGCCTACTGGTACACCGCCGGCTGGAACTGGCGGGCCGTCGCCGCCCTGGCCACCGGCGGCGTGCTGGCCGTCGGGGGCTCCTACGGCGGCCCGTTCCCGGCCGACGGCCTGCTGCCCGTCCTCAAACCGCTGGCCGACTACGGGTGGGCCGTCGGCTTCGCCACCTCGTTCGCCCTCTACCTCGTGCTGAGCCGGGGGACGGGCCGGCGCCGGCGGTAGGGGCGGGCCGCCGGGGCCGTGCCGGGGCCGTTCGGGGGCCGTTCCGGGGGCGGGTGGGGGCGCGCGGGGGCCGGTGGGGCCGTTCGGGGTCAGGAGGCGAGGCGGTCGACGGCGGCCAGGACCCCGGCGGTGCCGTCCTCGGCGGCCAGCGCGGCGGCGACGGCCCGGGCGCGCTCCCGGTAGTGCGGCGTGTCCAGCGTGCGGCGGACGGCGGCGGCCAGGCGGGCGGACGTGAGCGCGGGGAGCGGGACCGGCCCGGGGGAGGTGCCCAGGCGGGTGAGGCGCGCGGACCAGAACGGCGCGTCGAGCTGGGCGGGCACGGGGACGGCGGGCGTGCCGGCCCGCAGGGTGGCGGCGGTGGTGCCGGCCCCGGCGTGGTGGACGACGGCGGCCATCCGCGGGAACAGCCAAGCGTGCGGGGTGTCGTCGATGGTGAGGACGTCGTCGGAGTCGGCCGCGCCGAGGCCGCTCCAGCCGGCCTGGAGGACGGCCCGCACCCCGGCGGCACGCAGTCCGGCGAGGACGGTGGCGCTCAGCGCCGCCGGATCGGGGACGACCAGGCTGCCGAAGCCGACGAAGACCGGCGGTGGCCCGGCGGCGAGGAAGTCGACGAGGCGGTCCGGCGGTCGCCACCCGGGCTCGGGGTGCGGCCACCAGTACCCGGCGACCTCCAGGCCGGGGCGCCAGTCGGCGGGGCGCGGCACGACGGTGGGGGAGAAGCCGTGCAGCACGGGGTGGGCGCGCCGGGTCCGGGCGATGCCGCGCGGCGGCAGGCCGAGCCGGTGGCGCAACCCGCGTACGGCGGGGGCGAAGAGGCGGTCGGCGGCGGCCTCCACGGCGTGGCCGGCGAGCAGGTTCCCGGTCCGGCCCAACGACCGGGTGCCGGTCACGGAGGGCGCGAACTCCCGGGTGGGGGCGATCGGTTGGAGGTAGAGGCCGATGCTGGGGATGCCGGCGGCCTCGGCGGCGACCTGGCCGAGCGGGGTGGTGGCGCTGGTGGTGAGCAGCAGGTCGGTGCCCTGGGCGGTGGCCGCCACGATGGCGTCGCCGAGGGCGGGCATGAAAGAGCGGCCGAGGCGCAGGAGTTGGAGGAGGGACAGCGGTCCGGAGCCGGACCGCAGGACCCGCTGGCCGCGGTCGGAGGCGAGTTCGGCTCGCGGATCGACCGGGAGCGGGCGGAACTCCAGGCCCGCGGCGCGCACCTGGCCGGCGAAGGTGGTGTGGGTGGCGACGGCCACCTGGTGGCCGGCCGCGCGGAGCCGGGCGCCCAGACCGGTGAAGGGCGCCACATCGCCCCGGGACCCGGCGGTGGCGATCAGGATGCGCATGGCCGCAGTATCGCGGCGCGGCCGGTCGCGCCGCCGGGTGCCACGCCCGGCGCACTGCAACCGAGGGGGCGCACGGCGGCGTCCTCGCCGGTGAGACGGCCCGCTGGGAGTGCCGTGACGGAGGGCGGGAGGACGCATGAGCATCATCGCGTGGATCGTGCTGGGTCTGGTAGCCGGGGCGCTGGCGAAGCTGCTGCTGCCGGGCAGGGACCCGGGCGGTCTGGTGGTGACCACCTTGATCGGCATCGCCGGGTCGTTCGTCGGCGGCTGGATCTCCTCGCGCGTCCTGGACAAGCCGGTCGCGGCGCACTTCTTCGACCTGGCCACCTGGGGCTCGGCGATCGGCGGCGCGCTGGTCCTCCTGATCCTCTACCGGATCTTCTTCGGCAACTCCCGCAGCTGAGCGCCGTAGGTGACCGCCCGCGGTGGCCCCTGCCGGTGACCGGCAGGCCGGGTCGGGCGTCGGAACCGCCCGACCCGGCCGACCCGGCCGGCTACGGCTCGGCCACCCACCCGGGCAGGTCCTCGCGGGCGTCCAGCCAGGCGGCGGGCACCCCGGCGAGGCCGGGCCGGGCGGCGACCACGCCGCCCGCGATCGCGCACGTGGTGTCCATGTCGCCCCAGCCCTCCAGGGTGTGCCAGAGCGCGTCCGGCAGGGAGTCGAGGTGCGTGGCGGCGGACCAGAGGGCGAACGGCACGGTGTCCGGGGCGGAGATCAGGAGCCCGGACCCGAGGACCTGAGCGGCGTGCCGGACGCTGGTGTGCCCCGGCAGCCGGGCGGCGATCCGCAGTCCGGAGCGGACGTCGCTGTCGGGCAGCCGGGCGGCGACCTCGGTGAGCAACTCGGCCCGACCGGGCGGGCGCTGCCCCCGGGTGCGGGCGGCGAGCGCCGCCGCCAGCGCGACCGCGACGGCCCCCGCCACCGCCTCCGGGTGGAAGTGCGTGGTGAGCGCCTGCAGTTCGGCCTGCCGGGCCACGGTGTCCAGGTCTTCGGCGAACCAGGCGCTCAGCGGGGCGGCCCGCATGGCGGCGCCGTTCCCGTAGGAGCCCTGCCCGCCGAACTGCTCCGCGGTGACGCTCCGCCAGTCGGCGCCCGCACCCACCGCCCGCAGCACGCCGTGCATCGACGGCCCGTACTTGCGCCCGTACTCGGTGGCGTACTCCTCGGCGAACCCGGCCGCCAGCTCGTCCTGGTGGACCGTGCCGCGGCGACGGAGATGACGGACCAGGACGAGCGCCATCGCGGTGTCGTCCGTCCAGTGCCAGGGCGCCGGGCGGGGCAGCCGGGCGGCGAGTGCGGCGGGAGCCTCGTCGAGCGGGGCGGAGAACCAGCGGTCGCCGAAGGCGTCGCCGAGGGCGAGTCCTTGCAGGCTGTCCAGCGCCGGTCCGGTGGCACGCAGGCCGTCCTCCCGAGGGGAATCGATCATGCGTGGGAGTCTGCCGGGTGCCGCCACGGTGGGGCGAACGCCTTTCGGCGGTGGGGCCGGGCGCGAGCCGGGCCAGGTGTGCGGGCCCGGGTGTGCGGGCCGGGATGTGCGGGCCGGGATGTGCGGCCCCGGGTGTGCGGGGCCGGGCGGGTGTGGTCGGTCAGCGGGTGAGGAGGCCGCCGAGGAGGAGCTTCCAGAGGGCGGCGAAGCGCTCCGGTGCCTGGGGGTCGGACCACTCGGCGGCGTACGCGGGGTCGTGGAAGTGTGCGGTCGCCTCGAACAGGGCCCGGGCGGTCGGGCCGACCGGAGCCGGCCCGAACTCCCCGCTGTTCACCCCGGCCTGGACGATCCGGCCGATCTGTTCGACCAGGGTGTCGATGTGGGCCTCGACGGTGCTGCTGGTCTCCGCGACCAGCACCAGGTAGGTCGCGAACAGCTGGGGGTCGTCGAGCGCCTTCTTCCGCTTGGCGGCGAACAGCGTCTCCAGCCAGCGGTGCAGGCGTTCCACCGCCGGGCCGGACTCGGCGGTGATAGACGCCAGGCTGTCGTGCGCCTGGTCGAGCCAGCGCTGGGTGACGGCCTCGCGCAGCGCCGCCTTGCTGGGGAAGTGGCGGTAGACGCTGCCGTGGCTGACGCCGAGGGTGCGGGCGACGTCCACCACGGTGGCCTTGGCAGGGCCGAACCGCCGGAGGACCTCCTCCGTCGCGCCCAGGATCTGCTCGGGAGTGAGTGCGCTGTCCGTGGTCACGGGGAGGTACGTCCTAACGGGGTGGTGCGTCCGTCGCCGGGGCGGCGGACGGTGCTGCGGCTGACGGGCGGGCCGGGGGGGGGGCCCGCCCCCCCCCCCCCCCCCCCGGCCCCGGGCGGGCGGGGGCCGGGGCCGGTGCATGTGTGGGGCCGCATCGACCAGGAAGCCCAGGACCGC